>JAYSRS010000623.1:0-8384 GCA_043720935.1 Saprospiraceae bacterium | reverse complement strand
AAAAATTGCCAAATCTTAGAATAAGCATTAAAATGCAGCTTTTCTTTGAGTATTTTTCAGTAAATGCTATTTTTCAAAATACTGTGGGAAATGTCGGAACTTAACATGTATATTTGAGTTTTGATTTTGAACAGTAACTTACTTTAAAAACAACACATGATAACCGAATCTTACAACTACATTAACATCAAAGATAAAATTGAATACCTTTTTGCAAGTAAAGGACAACAAGGTATGATTATAAAAATTGTTTCTTTTACGCTTTTGGAAGGTAATCTTTGGAATCTAGCTTTTGGCGACCTTCATAAAGGTAATTTTGATGGCACTGTTATTTCCAACAATTATGACATTGTTAAAATCATTGGTACTATTGCCAAAATCACGTATGAATTTTCCGATACCTATCCTTTGAGAAGCATTTATATAAAGCCTGTTGACGAAAAACGCAAAAGACTTTACAATCATGTTTTTCGTAGGCATTACGATTTTATAAACGATACATTTCAAATTGTAGGCGTTAAAAATGGAAAAGAAGAGCCTTATTCTCCCGACAGTGTTTACGATATTTTTAAATTAAAACGTAGAGTGTACTCATGAAAGAAGTTAAAAATAATCTCTCTATGACTTACGAAGATGTGCTACAAAATCCTAATCTAACACATTTTCACGAAGCGATTCATTTGCTTCAAAATAGGCCGCATACGGATATTTTTCCGAAACAATACGAATCAGCTATGATGAGTGTTGCGGAAGACCGTGTCGTCAAATTGTTTGACGAAAACCCTCAAATATCGCTTAAAAGAACCGTTTCAAAGGTAATTAATCGTTTTCCTAATGACCTTTCTGATGCTTTAATGACAAAAATAACCAACGAAGTTATTAAAAAATGGACGCATTTATCAACAGAACATCAAATGAATGCGTGTCTTGAAGCATATGCTGATGTGGATAATTTTTAAGTTTAATTATAACTAAAAAAAGCGCAATGTGAGTTAATCACGTTGCGCTTTTTTTTAGTTACTTTGTGGTACATTAGGCGACTGAAGTCGCCTGTACGTTTTTGTTCAAAAACATCAAAATAGCGTCAATAATCCGTTGCGAAGCTCGGCCATCGCCTAAAAAGCCGCTATATACTGAGGGGGTCTTAAATTGGCGAATATCTCTTAAAATCTGTTCCGTTTGATTGCCCGATAGGTGCGCCCAACCTTCTTCGACGGCTTCAATCCACTCAATTTCGTTTTGCAGAATGATGCAGCCGACGCGGTGAAAATAGGCTTCTTTTATCACGCCACCCGAATCGGTCAACACCATTTTAGCGTGTCTGATAAGGGTTTGTGTGTCCCAAAATCCGATGGGTTCAATGAGTTTCAAATTAGGCATTTTCAACAAATCACCCAAGCCATTTTGCTCAACACTTGCGCGTGTACGTGGGTGAATCGGGAACACAACGGGTGCGTCGAGTTGCGCGACCGCCGCCATGATTTGCTTGAAATTAGCGATATTGTCCGTGTTCGCAGCACGGTGACACGTCATGAAATAGTAGTTGGGATATTGGGATATTGGGATATTGGGCGACTCATTTTCAACGTCGAAACCAAGTGTCTTTAAAATGTCAATATTGTTATTTATTTTTTCTAAATTATTGAAAATCAAATCAATACCAATGTCACCCGTTAGAAATACGTTGTCAAAAACGCCTTGTTTTTCTAAGTTTTTAACGCCCGTTTTGGTCGGTGGAAAATACAAATCCGTAACGGAATCGGTCAACATTTTGTTTATTTCTTCGGGCGTTGATTTATTAAATTCCCGCAAACCTGCTTCGATATGTGCCAATGGAATATGGTTTTTTGCTGCCGCAATTGCCGCCGCCGCCGTCGAATTTGTATCGCCAAAAACGATGACTAAATCGGGTTTTTCGGCTTCCAAAACCGCATCAAATTTTCGCATAATTTCCGCCATCTGAACGACGTGCCGACCACTCCCAACTTCTAAATTATACTGAGGGGGGGCAATATTGAGTTCATCAAAAAACTGTTGCGACAGCGCGTAATCGTAATGTTGACCCGTATGCACCATGACTTCGGTCAGCCCGTCGGTTTCGGCAATCAGCTTACTAAGTGGCGCGGCTTTTATAAATTGCGGACGCGCACCGACGACGGTGAGAAGTTTGAAGTTTGACGTTTGAGGCAGCGGATTTTTCATGGAATTTGTTGATTGATGTTTTTTTGAGTTGAAAGGAGGCCCCTCAGTATAGGCGGGTTATTTTGAAGGATTTAGGCATTTTCAAGGTCGTTTTAGTAATTTACAAACCTTCAAACAGCACATCCATCTTCAATTGACTTTGAACCGTATTCAAGTAATATTCGTTGGTATTTGCGCCAAAAGTGGTCAAAAGCGTAATAAAAACCGTTTTTTTAGTGGCTGTTTTTTCTTCAAAAATCCAGCGTTTTGATGTCAAAATGTCTGCGTAGTCTTTGGTCAATGTAAAGATTTTGTTTGAGAACTTTATTTCACATAGATTAATGCAATTGTCTTGTCTGTCAATCAATAAATCAATTTGCGCGCCTCTGTCTTCGCCTTTTCCGACAAATCGCCAAGCACATTCATCGGTATAAACTGCCGCAATACCCAATGCTTTTTTGATATGTGGGATGTGTTTGAGCCAAATATTTTCGAACGCCAAACCACTCCAACTCGCCCACGAAGGGCTTGCCGCTTTGAGTAACCACGTACCCGCACCCGAAGATTTGTTGCCTTCGATAAATTTCAGATAGAAAAGTGAATATTCGTCGGTCAATTTATAGAGCGTGTCTTTCGCCGTTTTGTTGAAAGGGACGTACTCCGAAATAAAACCCGATTCCGTCAATTCCTCCAACACTTTTGTCAAACTACCGCCCGAACTTAAATCGCTCTGTTCGACCAATTCTGTTCGTGTCATGCCCGAGGGTTTGTTCGCCAAAGTTCTGACAATCTCGATGTGTCGGTCGGCACTGTCAAACAAGGCACTGTATAGGTTGTTGAATTCATCGACCAACCAACCGTCTTTTGAAAAACAGAGGCGATCAATGATTTGCGTGGCACTTTCGCCCGACTGAATATCGTTTAAATATTGTGGAATGCCACCCGTCACCATGTAGAGTTGTACGATTTGATAGCGGTCAAGCGTAACGTATTTGCTCCTTAAAAACTGTTCAGTTTCGTTCAGATTGAAAGGCAGTAAACGAATGCGGCGGGTTAAGCGGTTGTGGAGTCCGCCTTTGTTTCTGACGATATTTTGAATCATCCAAGAGGCCGCCGAGCCGCATATTACGACTGTCAAGTTCTTCTGTTTGGTCGCCCAACTGTTCCAAAAATGGTCAAAAGCGGGTATAAAACGTGACTTTGGGGTGTCTAACCAAGGAAATTCATCGAAAAAAATGACTTTAGGAGCGTCTATAATTAAAGGTTTTAAAAAATTAATTAAGACTCTAAAAGCCTGTAACCAGTTAGGTGGCGTTGCTAATTGACCAGGCAAGTCAAAAGTCTCTGACAACGTTGCACTAAAGTTTTCCAATTGTTCCGCAAGCGGTGCATCTTGAATACCCGTCAATGTAAACGCCATTTCGTTCTGAAAAACGGTCTGAATTAAATGCGTTTTACCGACGCGCCGCCGCCCGTACATAGCAATTAATTCCGCTTTTGGCGAATTCAACGCTTGTTGCAAAATGCGAATTTCGGGTTCTCTACCAATTAGATTTTCCATTGTCTCGACTCATTTATTGAGTTTTGGCTGATTATAATTATTTATAGTGAGCCAAAATGATAACAAATGTAGTGGTTTTGGCTGATTATAGAAATTTATACTTGGCCAAAATTGGAATTGGGCGTGATTTTTTTTGAAAAGGAGACCCCTCAGTATAGGTGGGTTATTTTGAGAAATTATCAACTATTTTCACCAAATTTTATTTCGCTCCTACGCTTTCCAAATCCACAACCATCGTCAAACCCAACTTCCCCGCCAATTTAGCCATCGTCGCTTCCCAACTCAATTCATCCAAACGTTCGCGGCGAATTGTCGGTTCAACTTTGCCCGTGGCCTGAAATTCATTGAAAAGATTTAAAATAAAATGTCTTAATTCTTTTTCTGAACGGTCGTTATAAGCCACGATACCCGCGTCTAAATGCGATACAATCTGTTCAAACTCAATGTCTTGTGCGCCATTTATTAAAACCAAAATGGGATTGCAAGCGGCCAAATATTCAAAAAATTTGCCCGTCAAAACGCCGCCATAATTTGGCAAAGCTGATGTTAGTAGAATGTTTAGATGGGCTTCGCGCTGAATATCCACGGCTTTTTGAGAACTTACTAAGCCGTGAGAATGGAAAAAAGTGTCCAAATTATATTTTGTTATCCACGATTGCCAAACGGCGGTGTCTTTTCCTGCATAAACAATTTGCGTATTTTCGGCAGACATAATGCCTTCATTCGACAAATCGTGAACGATTTTCAAGAGTAACGACGGATTGCGTTCGTCAATCCACATCGAACCCGTGTACGCAAAGGTGAATTTAGGATATTGAGATATTGGGATATTGGGGGATATTTCGGTATTTTTTGGCGTTGATACTGAGGGGTCTCTTTTTTGATTAAGTAATTCAAACGCTTTTTGGCTTTCTAAATGTACGCCATTTCTTAATGCGTAAACGTTTGGATGATAGGCTCTTAGGTGAATGGCAAGCCCTTCTGAAACCGTCGTCACAAGGTCGGCACGGCGCAATAAACGCTTGTTGCACCAATGTTGGAAAGGTTTTACAATCGGCATTTGGTACAAAGGGTCAATGTGTAAGTCTCTAAAATCGGCAATCCAAACGAGCCTAGGAAAAGCAATTTTGAGCAAATGCGCCGTAAAATGATCGCTCATTGGGCGAAAAGAGGAGTAAATATGCGTGATTTTTTCTCGACGAATCAATTTGGCGGCACGCCAAAAACCAATCAAAGAATACAACAAACCGCCTTCGTGAAACAATAAATTGAAAGGAAAACTGTCCAACAAACGGATGCCAAAACGGACAATCGGGCTCGACTTTGCGCCTTCGTTGTGGTGCATTTCCGAACGATTAGGCCGTAGCCAAGCCGTCAAAGTGCGGTAATCGAAGGTCGTAATTTCAGAAATTTTGACCCCCTCAGTATCACGGGCTTCCTGCGGCAACAGTTGGTTATTTTTAGTCGTAAAAACGAAAACATCGTCGAAATACGGCTGTAAATGCCGCACGGCACCCCAATTTCGGTTAACCGCAATGGATTTTATTGGTGGGAAATAGTATAAAAGACACAGCAGCCGACTATTCGACGGCTGCTTTGAAGACACGTTCATTCGCGGTATTTTTCTCGGCAAGTGTTTGTTCAACTATCTGCACAATCGTTTGATTTATAATAGCTTGGTCAAATTCTTGAACAGCTTTTTGGCGGCTTATCGCGCCCATTTCGGCAATTTCGGCAACAGACATTTTACAAAAATGATGCATGTAATTGGCCAATTCCGACACCCGACCCACGGGAACGAGGAAGCCGTTTTTACCCGTTTCCACCGTTTCACGACAACCCGCCGCATCCGTCGTAATGACGGCTTTACCCATCGAAAGCCCTTCTAAAATCGCTCTTGGCATGCCTTCTCGATAAGAAGGCAACACCACGACATCGGCATCTGCTAGGTAGGGGCGAACATCTGCAACGTTTCCATAATATCTAATTACACCAGTTTCAATCCAATCTGTCAATAATTCTTCAGAAACCGCCGCAAGATTGTCGTCGTCAAGTTCGCCTAAAACCCAAAAATCAGCGTTCGGGTCTTGCTGCCGCACCCAACGGGCTGCTGCAACAAACTCTGTAATACCTTTGTCATAGAGCAGACGCCCAACGAAAACAAACACTTTGCGGTCGTCCGTTCGGGTACGATTTTGCGGTTTAAAATAATTGGTATCAACGCCGCAGCCTTTTGTTGCAACGCTTTGAACGGCCCGACTTAGGCGATTTTCAATGAAAAGCGCACGGTCATCTTGGTTTTCAAACAGCACTTTTTTTGCACTGAAAAATGACAACCGATACAAAGCATCGGTTACTTTTTTGACCCAACCGTTGTGAATAAACGAATAGCCCAAGCCTGTAACAATGCAAATGGATGGAATTCGTTGCAGAAATGCGGCTAAATTGCCGTAAATATTGGGTTTTATGGTGTAATGAATCACCAAATCAGGCTTTTCACGGCGATAAAGCCGCGACAATTCTAAGAAGAAAAGCAAGTCTTTCAGAGGGTTCATACCTTTGCGGTTGAGGCTATGCACGGGTAGGTGTGACCCATTTTGAAGGTCATTCAGATAGATAATGTGCTCATCTAACGGTGCGATGACAACTATTTGGTAGCCGCGTTTTTCAAGCGATTGCAAGAGCGGCAGGCGAAAATTGTAAATATTCCAAGTCGTATTTGCTACGACTACAATCTTTGGACGTGCTTTCAAAATAAAAAAATTAGTCTATTAGTAATTCATATTTAAAAATTTTAATTTAGTGAACTATCAATTAAAATTATTGATTATCAACAATTTACAAAGATTTTAAATTTTTTATTTCATAATCGCGTGTAAAAGTACGTCATTTAATTAGAATGGTTAATCAAACGACATATCTTTTACAAATATCCTTTTTTACCCGTTTGCTTCAACGTCTCCGTCACTTGCTTGATTTCTTGCTCTTTCGACTTCGGATAAATCATCAAAGCGTCACCGTCGTCAACCACAATAAAATTGTCAAGGCCCCTCAGCACGACGAGTTTTTTAGGGTCGGCTACGCGTACAAGGCAGTTATTTAATTCGGAAGCCAAAATTTGTTCGCCTAACAGAGCATTACCGTTTTCATCTTTTTCAGCTTCGCCATATAGTGCATTCCACGCGCCCAAATCGGACCAAGTGAACGTTCCAGGAATGGTATAAACATTATCAGCATTTTCCATAATAGCAAAGTCAACCGAAATATTCGGCGTTCGTGGATAGAACTCGTTGACAAAATTTTGCTCCCCCTCAGTATTGTAGGCCGTTTCGCCCTGTTTTAATATATCGTAAATGTCGGTTGCGTGGTTTTTATACGCCTTCAATAAATTTTTGGCCGACCAAATAAAAATACCTGCGTTCCACAAATAATTACCAGCCGCGAGGAACTCACGTGCTGTTTCAAGGTTCGGTTTTTCGGTAAAACTTTTGACTTTGAAAATACCGTCGTTGTTGGCGTCATTGCGGTTAAATTGCACATAACCGTAGCCCGTATTTGGCGAAGTTGGCTTAATCGCCAAGGTCACAAGGGCATCATGCATACTTGAAAAATCCAAAGCCATGCTGATATTTTCCAAAAACGCGCCTTCATTCAAAATATAGTGGTCGCTTGACGCCACGACAAAAACGGCGTTTGGATTCAGATTTCTGAGCTTAAAAGCCGTGTAAGCCAAGCACGGAGCGGTATTGTTACGGCTTGGTTCGGCGAGAATTTGGTTGTCCGTGATGTCAGGCAATTGCTCTTTGACCAAATCGGCATACATCGCGTTGGTCACGATGAAAATGTTTTCCTTCGGAATCAAAGGCAAAAAACGGTCATACGTCATCTGCAAAAGTGACCGACCGATGCCTAAAATATCAAGAAATTGCTTGGGTTTTGCCTCTCGGCTTGCGGGCCAAAAGCGGCTACCGACGCCGCCTGCCATAATCGCTACGTAATGATTCGGATTCATGTTGTTAACTAAGTTTGTCACCCCTCAGTATGTTAAGGGGCTTTTTTTACAATTTATCGAAAATAAGATTGTCAATATCTAAATCTTCGGCGGCGGCCAATGTCTTCAAATTGAATTTTTCACCTAAAAACATTAAATCATTTGACCAATCGTAAGTAAGCCACGGTTGACCTTGCCGCGCCGATGTAACTTTTTTAGACTTCGTGAAAATCCAAATGATTTCTTCAACTCCCCAATCCAACAGATGTTGTGTTTTTTCAAAAAAATAAATGTCATTTAGTTCTAAAACATCGGCTTTTATATCCACTTCTACAACAAATGAAGGCGCGATATTCAGATAATGTGGTTGTGCCAACATTTGAGCGGTTACTTTTTCGCGGTCATAAGCAGCAATATCCGCACTGAAATTATCGCCGTGTTTAATATGTAAACCCAGCTCGCTAACAAGTAAACGGTATTTTTTTTTGAACGTATCTTTTATAAAATCTTCTACGATTGACAAAATTAAAGATTGAAGTCCGCTACTACCCATGATTTCTTCAAATGTTGCTTGTTGATTCAATATTTTTTCATAGTTTTTGTAATAAATAGGTTTGCCCCGCATCATCTCGTAAATGAGATAATCGGGTA
>JAYSRS010000622.1:0-8394 GCA_043720935.1 Saprospiraceae bacterium | reverse complement strand
TACGTTCGCTCCATGAAAATTCCTTGAAGGGCGTCTTTCGAGCGTAGCGAGAAACAGCCCGTGAAATACGCTTTTATTTATTTCACATTCCTAAGCATCAAAATTAGAATTGCGATGACAGGCTTCTTCATTTTGACTTCTAATTTTTAGTTCTGAATGCCAAACGCCTCACCCCTTAATTTTTAATTTTTAATTTTTAATTCAAAAAAAGTGATAGTCGAACAAATTTATACAAGTTGCCTTGCACAAGGCGCGTATTACATCGAATCGGACGGCGAAGTGGCGATTATTGACCCGTTGCGCGAGGTAACGTCGTACATCAAAAAGGCTGAAAAAGCCAATGCCCAAATAAAATACGTTTTTGAAACCCATTTTCACGCTGATTTTGTCTCTGGACACGTGGATTTGGCCGAAAAAACGGGCGCGACGATTGTCTATGGCCCGAATGCCAAAACGGATTTCAAAAGCCATATTGCGACCGACGGCGAGGCATTTAAAGTTGGCAAATACACCATGCGTGTGCTGCATACGCCAGGGCATACGCTCGAATCAACGTGTTATTTATTGCTCGACGAAAAAGGTAGGGAACGCTATGTTTTTACGGGCGATACGCTGTTTATTGGCGACGTTGGACGGCCCGATTTGGCGCAAAAATCAACGTTGACGATGGAAGATTTGGCGGGAATGCTCTATGATTCTTTGGCCACAAAGATAAAAACGCTGCCCGATGATGTCGTCATTTATCCTGCTCACGGCGCGGGTTCGGCTTGCGGAAAAAATATGTCGAAAGAGACTTTTGATACCATTGGCCATCAAAAACAAGTCAATTACGCTTTGAAAGCGACCAATAAAGCGCAATTTATCCAAGAAGTGACGGATGGTTTGGCCACGCCGCCCGCTTATTTTCCACTCAATGTAATGCTCAATAAACAAGGCGTCGGCTCAATGGAAAGCGTAATGAATCGTGGAAACAGACCCCTCAGTATTTTGGCCTTTCAACTCGAAGCGGAGACACACAATGCCCTCGTTTTGGACACCCGTTCGGCGGCTGATTTTGCCAAAGGCTTTATTCCAAACAGCATCAATATCGGCCTCGGCGGACAGTTTGCCCCGTGGGTCGGCGAGATGATTACAGACATCAAACAGCCGATTCTAATTGTCGCCGCCGAAGGGATGGAAGAAGAAAGCCTTATTCGTTTGTCACGGGTCGGTTACGATGGCACAATCGGCTACCTCGACGGCGGCTTCAACGCTTGGCACGCCGCAGGAAAAGACGTTGATACGGTCAATCGCATTACGCCCGAACAATTTGCACAGCAATGGGATAAAAAAGATACCGTATATGACTTGCGCCGCGATGGTGAATATGTTGCCGAACACGTTGAAGACGCGTTTCACAGGCCCCTCAGTAATATCAACGAATGGATAGGTTTTTTGGATAAAAACAAGCCGTTTACGCTCTATTGTGGCAGTGGCTACCGTTCAATGATTGCCGCTTCGATTCTAAAAGCAAGGGGCATTGACAATTTTATTGAGGTCGCAGGTGGTTTCGCGGCAATTACCAAAACGGACGTGCCGAAGACGGATTTTATGTGTTCCTCCAAGACGACGCTCACGGCCTAATTTAAAACATAGACAAATGGCCCACTGATTGGACAGATTAGACGGATTTACGCTGATTTTTTTCACGTTTATGCTTAAAAAAATCAGCGTAAATCCGTCTAATCTGTCCAATCAGTGGGCCATTAAATCATAAAACAACATTAAAAACGATGTTAGACATCCTTAAACACCCATGGCATTGGTCAGTGGCGGGGCTGCTTATTGGCTTAACTATTCCAACATTATTGCTTTTGGGCAACAAATCGTTTGGTATTTCGGCCAATTTACGCCACATCTGCGCCGCTTGTTTGCCCGCCAATATTCCATTTTTTCAATATAATTGGAAAAAAGAAAGTTGGAATTTATTTTTCGCTTTCGGCATTTTAGTCGGTGGTTTTGTGGCCACAACGGCCTTGAAAAACCCACAACCGATGGCCATTTCCGCTGCAACGCAAGCCAAATTAGCCGCCGAAGGCATCCACAATTTCGATGGCTTAGTCCCTACGGACTTATTCAATTTAAACAGTTTATTAACACTTAAAGGCTTTATAATCATTGTTTTAGGTGGTTTTATGGTCGGCTTCGGCACGCGCTACGCAGGAGGTTGCACGTCGGGTCATGCGATTATGGGTTTGGCCAATTTGCAAGGGCCGTCACTCGTTGCCACTGTCTGTTTTATGGTCGGTGGTTTTCTGATGACATGGTTCGGTTTGCCGTTTATTTTGAGTTTATAATTGATGCCCTTGTACACATTCAACATGGGTCACAGATTAGACAGATGCGACTGATTTACACTGAATTTCTTTCACGTTTATATCTAAAAAAATCAGCGTAAATCAGTCGCATCTGTCCAATCTGTGGGCCATTAACACGACTAAAATAATGAATAATAACAACAACGGCTTCGTCTGCGAAGCCCCGAATGGCAGCGCGCAAAAAGAAGGCCCCCTCAGTAATTTTAAGTATTTAGCTGTCGGTGTCCTCTTCGGTGTGGTCTTCGTGAAGGCCGAAATCGTCTCTTGGTTTCGGATTCAAGAGATGTTTCAACTGACTTCTTTTCACATGTACGGCGTCATTGGGACAGCCGTTGCGGTGGGTGCATTGTCCATTTTTTTGATAAAAAAGTTCAATATTTCGACCATTTCGGGCGAAAAAGTCCTATTTCATCCTAAAAAATTCAACAAAGGGCAAGTTTATGGCGGCTTGATTTTCGGCTTTGGTTGGGCCATGACAGGCGCGTGTCCCGGCCCCTTGTTTGCTCAAATCGGAACGGGTACGGCGGTTGTCGGCGTGACTTTATTGAGCGCAATTGTTGGCACATGGACGTATGGCTTGCTACGTGATAAATTGCCAAATTGACGGACGGCTACCGTTTTAAAGCGTATTTTCGCTATTGGGTGCAAGTGGATTGAAAAAATAAATGGACATTGGGTTCTGAAATTAAGTGATGAATTAATGGTACACACGGCTCATTTTGACCAAAATCAAGCGTACATTGGCCTCGAATATAAGTGTAAAAAAGCCTGTTCCATCGAATTGGGTTATCTGAATAGGATTCAAAAAGGAAACAATACGACTGTTTTTTTTGGATAGCGACAACATCAGATTTACACTTATTAAAAATTTCTATTTATGATAAAACATTGATTGTCAAATATTATGAACGACCTACTGTACCCACTTCTACTTATCATTGCCCTTGGTTTAATGGCCTTATTGTCCTACGTTTTGCGCCGCGTGGATGCAATAAACCGCATTTTTGATGCCGAAGCCATTGCTCAAAACGCTTTGGAAAATCCTTTAAAAACACCTCTTGAAAACCCGTTGGCAACGCCTTTGGAAAGCCCTTCTTTTCTGAAAAAGGCGAAATATTACATTTACATTCCTGCTGGTTTTTTAGCATTTGTCGCCCTCTGCATTTGGCAAGAACAACGCTATGAAAAGCAATTTGCGCTTGAAAACAGTAAGAAAAACGCCCTTACTCAGTTCGATACGGCCAAAATTTGGACTGCACCCGACCCCCTCAGTATAAAAGACGAAAACGCCGCAAAACGCATTCAATATGGCCGCGATTTGATTGCCCACACGGCGGATTATTTGGGGCCAGAAGGCATTGTCAAACCGATTTCTAACGGGATGAATTGCCAAAATTGCCACATTGAAGCGGGTTCTCGGCCTTTTGGCAACAATTATATGGCCGTTGCTTCGACCTATCCGAAATTTCGGGCGCGGTCAGGAACGGCGGAAACGATTTATAAACGGGTCAATGATTGTTTTCAACGCAGCTTAAACGGGCAACCTTTGGACTCGGCAAGCCATGAAATGAAGGCGATTGAAGCCTATATTCGATGGCTTGGACAGGCCGTTCCAAAGGGAAAAACGCCAAAAGGAACGGGTTTAATGAAGCTAAAATACTTGGACAGAGCGACAAATCCCGACAGTGGCCGCGTGGTTTTCATTCAAAAATGTCAATCGTGCCACGGCGAAAACGGTCAAGGTTTGGCGATGCCCGAAGGCAACGGACGGCGTTATCCACCGCTTTGGGGCGAAAAAAGCTACAACGAGGCGGCGGGTTTGTTTAGAATGTCCAATTTTGCGGGCTATGTGAAGGCCAATATGCCCTTTGGCGCAACTTACGACAATCCACAACTCACCGACGCCGAAGCATGGGACGTAGCGGCTTTCATCAACAATCAGCCGCATCCGAAGCACCCGTTTTTGGCCACCGATTTTCCTAAAATTGATGGCAAACCGTTTGACCATCCTTTTGGTCCATTTGCGGATTCATTTCCTCAAAATCAACATAAATTTGGGCCTTTTCAGCCGATTGTGGATTGGCAAGCTAAGAAGAAAGCAGAGAAAGATGCTAAAAAATGACCCCCTTAGTATTTTTGAATTAAAAATTAAAAATTAAGAATACAGCAATGACGAACGAGCAAAAAGCGCATTGGGAGCGCGTGTACGCCACAAAACAAGCCCACGAAGTCAGTTGGACACAAGCCGTTCCACAAACATCGTTGGATTTTATTCATAGTTTTGATATACATAAAACAGCTAAAATCATTGATATAGGTGGTGGTGACAGCCATTTAGTGGATTGTCTTTTGGCCGAAGGCTATAAAGACATTACGGTCTTGGATATTTCAGAAAACGCTTTGAGTCGTGCCAAAAAGCGTTTAGGCAAGCGCGCTAAAAACGTTAAATGGATAGTGTCAGACATTACGACTTTTGAGCCTAAAACGCGCTATGATGTTTGGCACGACCGCGCAACCTTTCATTTTTTGACGGAAGAAACCCAAATTCAACACTACCAAAATTTAACCGCCAAAGCCGTTAAAGGCTATCTCGCAATTGGCACTTTTTCCGATAATGGCCCTGAAAAATGCAGTGGTTTGCCCATAAAACAGTACAATGAAACGGCTTTGGCCACGGTTCTAGCAACAAGTTTCGACAAAATCAAGTGCATCAACGAAGACCACACGACGCCGTTTGGTACGCAGCAAAATTTTACGTTTTGTAGCTTTAAAAAACATTGACGTTTTGTTTAACACATAGGTGCTGTGTTAAACAAAAATGCCTTACTAAAATAAAAAATTCTGTTATGTCAAATCGTAGAAAATTCTTAAAAAATAGCCTTTTAGGTGGTTTAGGTATCGGACTAACGCCTGTTTTGGCGACCGCCGCCGATAGCCCAAATCCCAAATCCGACATCGGAGACCCCCTCAGTATAAATGCTGATTTTGAAGGAAATACGCCTTTTTTTGACGAAAACCAAGGCAAAATCAAGACAATTACACTTTTGCAAACCACGGACGTCCATTGTCAGGTGCATCCGCACGACGAATTGTTTTGGGAAAAAGAGCAAATTGTTTTCCGAAAAACGGCGGGCTACGCACAACTCGCTACGTTGTTTGAGTCGGTCAGAAAAAGCAATCCCGACACGTTTATTGTCGATACGGGCGATATGTTTCAAGGCAGTTTGTTGTCTGTCAAAACGATGGGTGCGGCTTTTGTTGATATTCTTGATGCTTTGGGCTACGACTTGTATTTGCCCGGGAATTGGGAAGTGATTTATGGCAAAGCCAAAATGCAAAAACTGCTCGGGGCCTTGAAATCGCCTAAAATTTGCGCCAATATGTTCCACGATTTGGGCGGCGGCAAGAAGGGCGAATTAATTTTTCCACCTTATTATACGGTGTCAAAACACGGCGTTAAGATTGGTTTTTTGGGTTATACCGACCCTTTAGTGCCGATTCGACAGTCGCCAAATTACTCCAAAGGCATTGTTTACGGCAAGCCAGAAGAAAATTTGGCCTATTACGCCCACGTTTTGAAAGAGCAAGAACAATGTGATTTTGTCATTATTTTGGCACATTTGGGCTTGTCGCAACAGATTTCCCTAGCAAATATGCCAGAATGCAAAGGCGTTGACTACATTTTTGGCGGCGATACGCATGAGCGCGTCCGCAAGCCGATTGTCTGTACCTACGCGAAAGTTGTCGAGCCAGGGGCATTTGGTTCGTTCGTCGGTCGTTTGGATTTAACGGTGGAAAACGGTAAAATTACGGGCGAAAAATACGAATTGATGGAAGTCAACGCGCAAAAATATAAGCCACAAGCGGTTATGAAAGCGTTGATTGACAAACATGAAAAACCGTTTTCGGCCAGCATTGATAAAATTCACGGCTATTCAACCGTGCCGCTTTATCGTTATTTTGTTGTTGAAAACACAATTGATACCATGATAATTGATGCCTTAAAATGGCGCGTTGGAACGGATATTGTGTTGTCAAACGGCTTCCGTTTTTGCCCACCTCGGACGGTGGATGCGACGGGACGCGTGCCAATTACGGAGGGGTACATTTTTGATATGTTGCCCGTTGATTCGCAGGTCAGAACGGCGGTCGTGACGGGTAAACAATTGAAAGAATGGCTTGAAAAAGAGCTAAACAACGTCTTTGCGAAGGACGCGGCGAAGCGTTTTGGCGGTTGGGTTGTGAAACTAAAAGGCTTGGAAATGACGTTTAATGCCCACGGCGATGCTGGAAAACGGGTGCAATCGCTCACCGTCGGCGGTCAGGTTTTAGACATGGAAAAAGAGTACAGCATTTGCGCGTGTGAGCGCGACGGCGACCCCGAAACGATGTTGTGCCGCATTCCAAACGTCAAAAATGGTAAAAATACGGCTTATACCTTGCACCAAACGATGCGTGATTATTTGGCGGCAAATTCAACCGTGACGCCGACACCACGCGGCGATGTGAAGGTTTTAGACGCGCCGCAGACGCTGTTGTCGCAGGTTTTTGGGGTGGATTACCAATTTGTTTAAAGAAAATACTGAGGGGTATGAAAAAAATAATCAATGACTGGACACTCGTCTTATTCGCTTGCTTGACCATCGGTTTAGCCCCTTTTACGCCCGAGCCGCACGTTTGGGGCAAGCTAAAATGGGTCGCAGGTGGCGCAATCGGTATGCAGCCGATGGATTGGTGGGATTTAGTGATGCACGGAACGCCGTTTGTTTTAGCTTTGCGGCTTATAATTTTATTTGTCATTCAGAAAGAAACTAAAAAATGAAGAAAATACCCTTATTTCTCCTCTTTTCCCTTGCATTGAGCCTCAAAATGACGGCACAAATCACGACGTCAACGGCAGAAAGTGTCAAAGACAAAGCCTATAAAATCGTTTTTCAACTCACAAGCAACGATACTTTGGTGCATAAAGCCCTGTTGAAACAAGTCAATAATGCCTTGACGGCAGCCCCAAAATCGAGCATAGAAGTCGTGTGCCACAACAACGGAATCACGCTATTGCAAACGGCAAAAACCCTTTCCGCAGAAGGTATTAAAGCCTTGAAAGCCAAAGGTGTTGTCTTTGCGGCGTGCGAAAATACGTTGCGCGAGCGTAAAATTGACAAAGCGGAGATTGTCGGCGAAGCGGTTTTTGTCCCGTCGGGCGTCATCGAAGTGGTGGACAAAGAAATGTCAGGTTGGGCATATTTGAAGGCGGGTTTTTAGTTTGTTATCCCGTTTTAGCGTCATGGGCCACTGATAACTCATAACTACTTATGACATTAACGAATTTTCTAACGCACCTCGTTGAAGAAGGCCACGCCTACATGGACAACGCTATTCAGCCGTTTGACCCCGACGATTGGCAAAATGCTGCCGATTTTTTGCAAACCGTTTATCAAAATGACTGTTTGGATATGCCTGATAGGCCCCCTCAGTATTTGGCGGCTGCGGCCTTGTGGGCGGCTCAATTTTTCTATCGAGCGGTTCAATGCACCGTTTTGAGGGATTTGGAAGCCGAAACGGTTAAAGAATTGCTCAAACCCTATCCAGAACCGCCGACGCCCGAAGCGATTTACAGCATTGACCTTACCTTTCGGCACTTGCCCGATTTGTTCAAACTCGCCAAAGGTTTAGCTCCCGACGATATTTTAGTGACAATTTTAAGGGAAAATGCCGTCCGTTGGCACTTTTCTTCCGTTGGAATGGACGTAGGTGCGGACATCACGCACGCGCACGTTTTGGCACACCCGTCGTTGCGACTCGCTTACACTGACCGAATTATTCAAGCCAAAGACATAAAACGCGTGAATTCTGACGCCATACGCGAACTTGTAGAAACGGCTTTGGGCGATTATACGCCGCAATTATGGGCCGATTTTGGCTTGAAAAAACGATAAGATATTCATGGCCCACAGATTGGACAGATGCGACTGATTTACACTGATTTTTTTAGGCGTAAACGTGAAAAAAATCAGTGTAAATCAGTCGCATCTGTCCA
>JAYSRS010000621.1:0-8480 GCA_043720935.1 Saprospiraceae bacterium | reverse complement strand
CTCCGATAGATTTTTTCCTAGCACGCCTTTTTCGCGCAGCGAAAAACAGTGCGTATAAAAATACGCTTTTATTTATTTTATATTACTAAGCAAAATATTTCTGCAAAAGACATTCCAGGAGAGAGATTCAATGTTTTTGCAATAGACTATGGAACATATGTCCATTTAATAAGTACTGCTCAAGAACCCAAAGGGCTATTTGCAGATATTATAGAGGACGATAGCGAAATAGTGGACGGTGAAGTGCCGCAAAATGATTACCGTTCTATTCGCAGAGTAATTTTAGATATTGAAGAATTTGAAAAAAAATATGCCCAACAACAACAACTAGCTGGTTGAGGCATTACTTAACTGATGTCAAGGTCTGTCCAATTTTGGGGAAAATTATTTTCTATCAAAAAAGGCAGCGATTCAAGCGAATCGTTGCCTTTTTGATAAAAAAATGCCAAAATACTGAGGGGGTGTTATTTCATCAAAGTTTCTTCCAAAATCACTTTAAATTGGCGCAGCATGGCGATGATTTTCATCAAGTCTTCTTTTTTAGTGGAGTCATAACCATCTGATACACAATAGGTTTTGCCTTCCATGATAAAGAACTCCCAATATTTACCCGTTACAGTGCAGCCGTAAAGTGGTTTACCGTTTTGATTGACTTCTTGAGCGATTAAAAAGGCTTCAACCAATTGAGCAACGGGGTCGCCGTTCGGGTCTTTACGTTTTTTATATTCTTGAAAATGAAAATACGGCTTTTTAGGTTTATCCATAACGCCATTTGCAAGCATAAAATCCGTTTTTACTTTCAAAAACGTATTTTCAACGGTTGCCGAAATTGTTTTCTCGAAATAGCTGATATAATTTTCGGTATCGTCTTCCATGTAAGCAATGTCTAAGACAAAAGAGATGAATTTCATTTTCAAATCTTCCTCGTGCCACCACTCAATATTGCCTTGCGCTTTCTGAAATTTACGTTCAAACTGATACGCCTCGAACTCATTTAAAGTCGTTTCTGCTTTCGTCCATTCGGACATCAAAGCCGTTTTTTCATTGCCTATCAGTTTTTTTAAGCCAAATAAATCTACCAAATCGGCTTCTGAAAACTTACTTTCTTTACGTTGTACTGCCATTTTTATTTATTTTTTGAACAAAGATAGGGGTTATTCAAGCAAATCCAAATAATACCAAGAAATGTACTTTTTTGTCATTCAGAAGGAAAGCCTTGCAACAGATGCTACAAGGCTTTCCTTCTGAATGACAAAAAAAAATACGGAGGGGTGTTTTACTCAATTTCAATCAACAACTGACCCTTTTCGACCGCCGTTCCTTTGACAATATGAATGGCTTTTACGACGCCGTCACCCGCCGCTTTTATCACATTTTCCATTTTCATGGCTTCCAAAATCAAGACTTTATCGCCCTTCGCAACCGTCTGACCGACGACGACGGGGACTTCAACAACAAGCCCTGGCATCGGTGCTTTGACATCGCCCGAGTGCTGCACGACGCCGATTTTCATGCCTAATTGGTCAATCAATCTATCGTATTTATCGCTAATCGTTGAGGTATAAACCGAGCCATTGACTTTGAAGACAAATGTCTTTTTGAGGTAGTCAACTGATTCAATATCAACTTTGTAGGCTTTTTGATTTTTCAAAATATGAAAAGTCCCATTGCTTGAAGCAATGATGTCGAGTTCGGCGGCGGCTTGCGCTTCGACGCTCAATTTTTGGTCGTTGACGGTGACTTGATACGGCTGCATTGTGAATAGATTTTTAACGTAAATAATATGATTTAAAAACAGTATCACGGACTTCAGTCCGTGAATATCTAAAACATTCGCGGACTGAAGTCCGTGATACAAAGTAAGAACTGCGGCAAATATATAGACTTCTATATGTATTTTTAAAGTTTTGAGTTTTGAGTTTTGAGTTTTGAGTTGCACGCAACTCAAAACTCAAAATCCGAAATTCAAAACCGTTACATGATTGGGCAATTCACCGAAATCTTTAAACGAATCCGTTGTATAGATCGCGTCAATATTCGCCAAATCAAAGCCTTTACTGAAAATACCATGACTAACAATCAGCACAATTTTACGGGCATTACGCGATTTCAACAAAGCCGCTAAACCAACAAACGTGCCGCCGCCGTCGCAAATATCGTCAACAATAAAACACGTTTTGCCTTGAAAATCAAGCGTTTGTGTATTAAAACCCGATAATTGCCCCGTTTTGACATTTCGTATTTTTGAGCATTCAATGACAGAGGGGGCCTCTACAAACTGCGCGACTTTGTAAATTTTCTTCAACGCCCCCGCGTCAGGTGAAATCAAAGCGTAGGCATCGCGCGCTTGGTTTTGATAAAAATGTTCCAAACAGCGGCCTACAAACGCTTCATTGCCCATCGCTTTTGAGCGTAAAATCAAGGCCGTCGAAACGTCCGAATGTGGGTCAAAAATCGAGATGCGCCGAAAATCTGCTTGATTGAGCATCGCCGCAACAATTCGTAGTGAAAATGGCTCGTTTTCGGTCATCTGTCTGTCCATACGAGCGGCCATTAAATAGGAAATTGTCAAGTCAATACGCTCAAAATTGTGTGATTCCAAAACGTCTTTGGCCATCAAAACGGTGAACAAATCGGTCGGATTAGCAATACGTGCGGTGATGTTGGCCCCCTCAGTATTTTGAGCGTTTTTGCCTAAATCCAAGACAATATGCGGTTGCCCATCGGGAAAAATAAGCGTTTTGTAGCTAATGTCCGACGCTTGCGGATTGATGAGATTGAGTTGTATCATAATTTTAATTTTGAGATAAAGGGACGCTTACCTCCCTATTTTTGGTTCATAGAATCTTTCAAAACGGCTATTTTTACCAACGATGTGTTCATTAAATTCGACTAATTCTTCCGTAGAAATCCACAATTCGTTGTGTTTAAAAGCTACCGACATTTTGAACGTCAAATTCTGACAAATGTATAAAAAATCCGAAATAAAAAACGGGCTGCCTCAAAATGATTGAGACAGCCCGTTTTTTCAAATTTCAAATTTCAGCTTTCAAACGCTCATTGAAAGCTGAAATTTGAAAGCTATTCTCTCCGCAAGCGTTTCCGCTCTTGTTTCAACTCGCGCATATCCTGCAATTGCTTGACGAGTTCGCCGCGAAAATCTTTTTCTGCTTTGTAGAGTTTGGCGATTTTTTTGACCGAAATTACCTTTTTGAGTTTGACAAAATATTCTTTTTTCAAGTCTATTTCACGCGATTCACGGTCAAATTGTGCGACAATCATCTTTTCAACATCTGCATCCGTTTGTTCGTCAAACGGTTTTTCAGGCTTTGGTTGCTTACGGATTTGCTGCATTTTGTCCGTAAATTCATTGTAAATCGGCCAAAATTGTTGTGCCTCGGCTTCTGTCAGCGATAAACGTTGCGTCAAAAACGCAATGCGCTGAATTTTTACTTTTTCTTCGATTTTATCACGCATTTGTTGAGAAAATGCCGAAAAAGTAAAAGTCATGGATAAAACAATAATTGCTATTTTTTTCATCACTAATAAAATTGAAAAATTGAAAAATAAGAAATTTCAAATCCCAGATGTCAGATTTCAGAATGTCAAATGTCAAGGTTTTAGCTTTTTACCCTTAAATCCGACATCCGAAATCACACATCCGAAATCGTTATAGTTTGTTGTTAGAACCGTCAGAATCGTCTTCGGCATTTTCTTTCAGGTATTGTTCAAGTTCTTCTTCCGTTAAACCCGAATCGGGATGCACCGTTTTGCCCCCCTCAGTATTTTCTTCTTTTTTGATTAAAACATCGGCTAATTTTGGCGCGTGTTCAATCAATAAGGCTTCGTCAAAATCTGATAAGTTGTTATTTATATAAACATTAATGTCCGCTTTTTCTATTTCCCCAAATGCCACAAATGTCTGATTATCAATTATTTGCAACGCGTTGTTCTGTTCAATTGGCATTTCACTTGGCACTTCTACAATCGCCGTTTGTGGATTGAATGGCGCAATTGCAGCCGTTGTTTCTCGCGTCAAAGCGTACCAACTTACTGCTACTACGAGGGCGAGCGAAGCAAAACCCATCGCCCATTTTAGTTGAAAAGCGTTGTTAAAAAAGCCTTGAAAACGCTCAAAAAGCCCAAAATACTGAGGGGCCTGTTTTGTCGCTGAACCCGTCGTTTGCACTTGTGCCACAACCTTATCCGCAAGCGTATCGAAATAAAATTTGGGTACTTTAAATGGTTGATTGCCTACGTTTTGTTGTTTCAAATCAGCCAACGCAGGCGATAACTGCCGCAATTCAACGGCATCCACAAGCCCTTCAAAATACAAATCAGGCACTTTAAATGGTTGATTATCAACACTTTGTTGCTTCAATGCAGCCAAGACAGGTGACAACGCATGCAGTTCAACGGCATCCACGAGGGTATCAAAATATACTATTGGCACTTTGAACGGGTCGGCTTTGTCTTGTCGTTTCAAATCGGCAAGAAAAGGCGACAAGTCGTGCAGTTCATTTTCAAATTCCTTTGTCATTTTATTCTGAATAGGTATCACGGGTTTTTCAAATCCGTGGTTGTTAATTTACTTAATTCGTTGATTGTTAATATTTTACCACCAATCTCAATTAAAAAACGCCGTCATTGCGAGGCACGAAGCAATCAGTTTGTTTCGCAGTCTGCCAAGTCAAACAGATTGCTTCGTGCCTCGCAATGACAATATTTCATAGTTGAATTTTGGATATAAATTATTGATAATCAGCTATTTAATTACAAATTTATCATTCATAACTCATCATTCCTTTAAATGATTTCAACACCTTTAAAAAAGCCTTCCACTTTCTTAACCGCGTGGTGATAAGACGCTTTCAACGCCCCGACCGACGTCCCTAAAACTTCCGACATTTCCTCATACGGCATTTCATCGTAATAGCGGAGGTTAAAAACTGTCCGTTGCTTATCGGGCAAAATCGCAATCGCCTGTTGCAGGCGAATTTGCACCTCGTCGCCATCAAAAAATGTATCAGCCCGCAATCGGTTGGCTAATTGTGCGTTTTCGGGGTCGTCAATCGTGTCCGTTTCCTTTCTTTGGCGACTGTTTATAAAGGTAATCGCCTCATTCGTCGCAATCCGATACAACCACGTATAGAGTTTTGACTTGCCTTCAAATCGCTCAACACTCCGAAAAACCTTGATAAAAGTGTTTTGAATGACGTCATTAGCGTCATCGTGGTCATATAACATTCTACGTACATGACGGTACAACGGCTCTTGATAGCGCGTCATGAGCAACCGAAACCCGCGCTCATGCGTGGCCAAAGTCCCCAATAAATCTAAAATATAATCGTCTGAAATGTCTTCCTTCACGTTCCTCTTTGTTTGTTATTATGACACGTTATTGTTATGAAGGTTTAATCAAAAATCTAAATTACCTTTGCCGACCACACTGCTTCATTAATTTAATCATTTTCACGAAAAAATCTTTACATCAATGTTTAGAACTACTCAAACCTATTTTTTAAAGCTCATTTTTCCGCTAACACTCTGTTTTTTCGGCTTATTACCTAAAAGCCACGCCCAATTTGAAGCGGGCATTTTTGCAGGTGCAGCCAATTATCAAGGCGACCTCGCCGACGGAGCCATTATTTGGCGCGAAACGCAATTGAGTTTCGGTGCTTTGATGCGCTACACACCTAACCGTTTTTTAACGCTTCGCGCACACTTTATGCAAGGAAAAGTGCAAGGAAGCGACTACAATTCGTCGGAAAGAAACATCCGTTATCGTGGTTTTAAGTTCAAATCTACGTTGAGCGAGTTTGCACTCATCGGCGAGTACAATTTCTTGGGCAAGGAAAACGAAACCGCCAACGATTTTTCTTTTATGATAAACCCGTATCTCTTTAGCGGCGTAGGCTACGTAGGCACATCAGGCACGCCTACCGCACCCGATGACACGAAGCCCTACCCTTTTCCAGAAACGGGCGCAAAAAATGGCTTCTTAACCATTCCGATGGGTATTGGCGTTAAAATTCAACCTTCGCCCACTTTCTCCTTAGGTTTAGAATGGGGCGCAAGAACCGTTTTATCGGACAGATTAGACGGTGTAAGCAGTGCCACATCGGGCGTTTTTTCAAAGGGAAATGACTGGTATATGTTTGGTGGTCTGACGTTTACGTATCTGTTTAATAGTCAATATTAAATTTATTGAGCTGTTAAAAAAGATTGGGCTATTGTCAGGTTTGACAATAGCCCAATTCTTTTGATGTACTATAACGTGTCGGCGCGTTTAGTCGCCAATACCCTTAAAACGGCAAACCGTCTTCACCTACGGGTTCGCTACTCGCTGACGTAGTGGACGGTGCAATGACCTCAAACGGAACAGATTGCGTCATAGGATTGTCTAATGAGGGCTTAACAGCCTCGGGCGTTGGGTTAGTGTATTGTGCGCCGTGAGGTTCTTGCGATGGAAAATAGTTACCTCCTCCCTCACTTTTTGCGCGTTCAAGATTTCTCACCATTGCCGCAACAACCTCCGTTGTGTAACGGTCAATCCCATTTTTATCTGTCCATTTACGGTGTGTTAATTTGCCTTCAAGATACACCAACGAGCCTTTTTTCAAGGTTTTTTCAGCTTGTTCAGCCTGTCCGCGCCAAACAATAATGTCGTGCCATTCAGTTTGAGTTTGCCATTCGTTGTTGGCATCTTTGTAGTTTTCGGCTGTTGCAATACTGAATTTGCCAACGGCTGCGCCATTTTCAAGGCGGCGGATTTCTGGGTCTTTACCCAAGTGACCGACGAGGGTTACACGATTAAGCATGTCTTCGATTTTTTTTAAGTTTTAGAAAAAGTTTCCTCTAAAATAAGAGCGAAAATTAAAGTGTAAAGATAAACAAAAAGTTGAAATAAAAACAAACTTTTTATTTGGGCGAAAGTAAAAAGAAGTTTTTTACTTTTGCACTCTTTTCTCACCTAAATTTTTTTTGAATGTTTATTTCCGAAGATATGATTGACGCCGTTGTCCTAAAATTAGAGACAGCAGATTTTGAACAAGAAGTAGCCATTTTTGGCGAAAAACAACCCGTTTTGCTAGGCTATGTCCTATCAGAAGACTTTGAATTGCTGACAAACGAAGAGCGCGAATGGCTGCTTTACCTCGTTTTAGTCCTTTATCAAGCCATCGAAAGCGGAGATAAAAAAATAGGCCCCCTCAGTAAAAATGACCTCGAAACCGCCGAAGAAGCGAATTGGGCGCGTTTGGAAACCGTCACGGCCAAGCGTTTCCGCGACCGTATGACACCGTTTTTTGAGGGCTATCCGCAAGAAGATTTATTGGCGTTCGTCGAAGACAGCTTGACAGAAGATGAAGAAGATACCGAAAATTTCTTGACGAAGGAAGGCCGTGAACCGATGTTTGTCGCTTTGAAATCGGTGATTGATGTGTTAACTAATTAATAATCAAAGCATTACAAAGTATTTAATTTCAAATAAAAAAGGCATCAACGAACGAATCGCTAATACCTTTTGGCGACCGAGCCGCGCCCAGTCCATGTAAAGATAAACTATTTACTTTCAGAAAACAAGTAAACTGATTTATTTATTGTCTGTTATGCGTCGTTCATGGGTTCAAAATACCTTATATTTGCCCATTGATAGGCTAAAATTTATTTATGACTAAAATTTAAAATCATGACAAAATTAGCACCGCCACTAAATTCGGCACAGTTAGAAATTTTAAAATTATTCAATCATCCGTTGAATGACAGGGATTTAGCTACGCTAAAAGAAACGCTTATTGATTTTTTGATGGACAAATTGATAACATCAGCCGACCGTTCAATTAATGAGCAAGGTCTGACAACGGAGGAAGTTAACAATTGGCGTTTTGAACATAATCGGGCTTCGGCTGAAAAATTGTAACAAGATGGCAAAAATTGTAATTGACACCAATATTTGGGTATCTGTATTGACTTCTCGTTCGGAATTTCACCACATTTTGATTGATTTGCGGAAACGTCGTTACGATTTAGCCGTTTCAACTGAAATTCTGTTTGAATATGAAGAAATTATTAAAATCAAATATGGCAATGAAACCGCCGAAACGTTCCTTAATGTTTTAGAGCTGTTACCTAATGTTCATTTTATACACCCTACGTTTCGTTGGGGAATAATTACGATTGACCCCGAAGATAATAAATTTGTTGATACCGCAATTGCGGCAGGTGCAGATTATATCGTTACGCAAGATAAACACTATGAAGCAGTAAAAAAATCTGATTTTCCATTGGTTAAAGTTATTAGATTAGAGACGTTTTCAGAATTGTTGAAAAGTAATAATTTGTAATCATATTTTTTAAACAGAAACAAGCGATTTTTAAGAATTTACCCTTGGAAAGTGCTTATTTTTGATTGTACAAATTTCAAACAAAAAGTACCCCAAAACCGCCAAATATTCCACCGCCACCAAGCCAAAATTTTC
>JAYSRS010000620.1:0-2991 GCA_043720935.1 Saprospiraceae bacterium | reverse complement strand
CGCACCCATCATTGCAAATAAATTCGGAATCATCGGTTATTTATCGCAACGCAAACTTAACAAGCCAGTTTCAAACCCGCGTCAAGTTGTAAGTAGTTGACTATCAATAAATTTATTTCGATTTTTTCACCTTGCGATAAATAACCGATGATTCCGAAATAGTATTTAAAAAACAGCAATGGCTTTCTGAATGCCCAGAAAGCCGTTGTTTTATGCGTTGAGTTCAGCCAGCGTTTTTTGAACCAAATCAAGGGAAAAACTGCCAATATCGGCAATTTTGTCAGCACCCCAACCCGTTTTTTGGAACATTGTAGTGATTGAAAGTTTAGCTTGTTCAACAGCCATAACCTTAGCCTGTTCAACAGCCATAACCTTAGCCTGTTCAACAGCCATAACCTTAGCCTGTTCAGCCATAACCTTAGCCTGTTCAACAGCCATAACCTTAGCCTGTTCAGCCATAACCTTAGTCTGTTCAGCCATAAAAGTATCTTGATCAGCCTTGGATTTGAGTATTTCCTTAGCTTTTTCTACGAGATCTTCTAAAACTTCATCACTCGTCTTACCGTAATGCCATTCACAAACGAGGTCGCGGATGAATATATCATCTTCCGTCATTTTTTTTCTTCTTGGCGTGGATTGCGTTGCTGTAGCCATTTTAGACATTTTTTTATTTCGTTTATAAAATAATTTCATCTCAGCTTCAAGCTCCTTTGGAAGCTGCATTAAATACAAGACAAAAGTAAGCAACCTTTGTGCTTTTGCAGCACTCAATCCCTTTAATTTTGCCAATTCAAACAATTTTTTCTTGTATTTGGCGCGTTTCTCTAAGTCGTTACGCGTCTTATTGACGTAGAGATTTGCTAACACAGCAATTGCCATAGGGTTAGCCGATGCCAATAATTCGGCCTCATTTTGCTTCGATACAACATAAGCGTTAAAAATATAACTCATCGTTGTGCCGTGTTGCGACACCTCGAAACGGTCATACACCTTCGTCACGTTGTCGCCCGTGTAGATGACAACCGCCGTGATGTCCGTCGTTTTGTACTTCGCCATAATGTAAACGCAGTACCAAAACATACGCCGCAGAAAAGCCTTGCCCGCTTTACCTTGAAACTCAATGTGAACGAAAATAAATTTCACTTTCCCATCTTTCATCTTCAACCGAATGAGTTTATCGGTGATTTTTTTGTTGGCCGCAGCATCCGTGAAGGCGGCGGTCAGTTCTTGCTCCAAATATTCGGGCGGATGCGTCCAATCAATGGCATCGTGCAAGGCTTGCGAAATGAAAAATTGGATGAATTCGGGCGTGAATTCGGTGGTCAATCGCTTCCACCAATAATCGAAATTAATGCGTAAAGTCTTCATAGTGAACTGTTTTACTCGTAAATTATGTTTGCAATAAAAAACAAATACGTCAAGTACCCCCTCAGTATTCGGAGCAAAATACATCGGAATTTGATTGTTTGAGGCAAATCATTGTTTTTTTTCAACATTTTAAAGTAAAAAATTAAACCTAAACGAATGACTAGAACGAAAAACCCTACTTTTGCCGCCCAATTTAGGGGAATTAAAAATTAAAAATTAAAAATTAAAAATTGAAAATTGAAAATTTCCACCAAACCAATAGGATAGCACATCTATTGGACGGCCTTAATTTTCAAGTTCATTTTAAATTCAATTCTCGCTTAAAATCAATTAATTTTCGGAATGTAAGTTTATTTAAGATGGAAATATTATTTTGCAACATATTGATAATCAGCATATTGCCTTTTAATTTTTAATTCTTAATTTTTAATTTACTATTCTATATTGTCAAACTTTATTAAAACAAAAAAAGATGAGAGTAGCCGTAGTAGGTGCGACAGGTTTGGTCGGCACAACGATGTTAAAAGTATTGGAACAACGCGATTTCCCCGTTTCGGAGTTGATTCCCGTCGCGTCAGAACGCAGCGTGGGCAAAGTCCTGATGTTCAAAGGACAGCCGTTTAAGGTCGTTTCAATGGCCACAGCGATTGAAATGCGGCCTGATATTGCCATTTTTTCGGCAGGAGGCTCGACTTCCTTGGCGTTTGCGCCAAAATTTGCCGAAGTTGGCACAACCGTTATTGACAATTCGTCGGCTTGGCGGATGGATCCGACTAAAAAATTAGTCGTCCCAGAAGTCAATGCACACGTATTAACAGCAGCCGATAAAATCATTGCAAACCCGAATTGTTCGACGATTCAGATGGTTGTCGTATTACAACCTTTGCACGCCCGTTACAAAATCAAACGCGTTGTCGTTTCGACTTATCAATCCGTTACAGGCACGGGCGTAGCTGCCGTTGAGCAGTTAGAAAATGAAGAAAAGGGCATTTTTGACGGCCCAATGGCCTACAAACACCAAATTCACCGCAATGTCATTCCACACATTGACGTGTTTTTGGACAATGGCTACACCAAAGAAGAAATGAAAATGACGCTCGAAACCCAAAAAATCATGGGCGACGATTCCATCAAAGTCACCGCAACGACGGTTCGGATTCCAACAGTCGGCGGTCATTCAGAAGCCGTTAATATTGAGTTTGAAAACGAATTTGACCTCGCCGAAGTGATGGAAATACTCGGAAATACTGAGGGGGTCATTTTGGTGGACGATGTTAAAAACAATAAATATCCGATGCCCAAAGACGCTCACGAGCAAGATGAAGTCTTTGTCGGTCGCATTCGCCGCGATGAATCGCAACCAAAATCCTTAAATTTGTGGGTCGTTGCCGATAATTTACGCAAAGGTGCGGCTACAAACGCCGTTCAAATTGCCGAATATTTAGTTGCCAAAGGAATTGTGAAAGCGGAAATGGTGGAAATGGCTTAAAATAGTACGGAATTATCGGCTTTATGGTACGGCGCACGTTCGGGGAACTTTAAAAGTTCCCCGAACGTTGAACCGTGCTGATAATCAATGACTTACAATTTATGAATTATTCAAAAAGGCTTTTGTACCATAAA
>JAYSRS010000619.1:0-25825 GCA_043720935.1 Saprospiraceae bacterium | reverse complement strand
CGTTTAAATAAACGGGAATTTTATTTTTTGCAAATTGTTGATTATCAACGTATTGTAAAACTCATAACTCATCATTTATAACTCATAACTACTTATTTACAATCGTAGATTTTATTTCTTCGTTAATAAATTATTTTATTTTCCTTGAAAAACTGATTTAATCTAACTTCGCCAAAAATTGATTAGATGCTTACAAAAGATTTTTACGATATATTAGATAAAGAATTGGAACAAATTGTTGCGGACAATCCTGATTTTGAGCTGATAGAACGGCATAAAAAGATGGATGAAAAAAAGGCAGCGGCTCTTTTAATTTGGTTTTTGCAATTCTATGCACTAGGGAAAGGGCTTATTTATCAACGGTACATCACCGAAGGTAAAGAGGATAACTCGTGTGATATTATATTTGATAGGGCGGATAATTTAGGGAAAACGACATTTTACGTTGTTCAATCTAAGTGGAAATCAAAAAATAATAGTGAATCTGCTATTAGTGGAACAGATATAAAAGCGTCTCTTAATGATTTTGAGACACTTTTGAGGGATGGTAAAGTGAGTAGTAGTAACCCGCATTTTAAAAGAAAATATGATGAATTGATAACCCATTATGAAAAAAATGGCTCTGTTAAATTCATTTTTTTAGGACTTTCTCTCGCTAATCCTTCTGTTTTATCTAATATAAAAAGTTTTGAAAATCAATTTGAAGGGCAAGTTAAAATCGCTGTTTTAGATATTTTAAAGCTAAAACGTGATTATATTGAGAAAACATATAAGCAAATATTGACTGATAACCCGCTCGAAAATCTCTATAATCTTGAAGAAGAACGTATCAAACTAGGTATTGAAAGACATGAAGCAAGCCCAGGCGATTACATGAAAATTAATACGCGCATACGTGCTTATGTTTTCTTTTTAAAACCTAAAACAATATTTGAATTATTTGAAAAATATAGGCATTCACTATTTTTTAAAAACATTAGAAATCCTTTGCCTATCTCTGAAATAAATGAAAAAATTGTTGCGACTTTAAATGATGAACCAGAATCCTTTTGGTTTTACAACAATGGTATTACAGCTATTTCTGCCATTATGCCGAATAATATAGGAACAGGGGCCAAAGAAATTGAGTTAACAGGCTTGCAAATTATTAACGGGGCTCAAACCGTTCATTCAATTTGGAGTGCTTATAAAAATGCCTCAAATGTTAAGCAAGAAATAATGAATCGAGAGGCATTTATTTCGCTGCGCGTTTTTGAAAGCAATAATAAAGACTTTAATCTTAGAGTAACGCGTTTTACGAACTCTCAAAATGAAGTATTGTCAAGTGATTTTTATGCCAACGATGCTATTCAAATTCGCTTGCAAAATGCATTTTTCAATACGCCTTATTGGTATCAGAAACGCAGAAATGAGTTTAAAGAAACACCAGCCGATATTGTTAGTGTGTCCAATGAATTTTGTGCAGCAGCTTATTTAGCTTATTATCTCCAAAATCCGATTGATGCTGTTGAAAAACGAGATGATTTTTTTATCTCATACAAAGAAGATTCAGATGGTTTGTACGAACTCATATTTAATGAGCAAACACGTTTTGAAGATGTGTTTAATGCGTACGTATTGTTCAATAAATTCATGATTTTGATAAAAAGAGAAAAAACATGGACAGGGGTAGATATTTTCCAAACACCTTTGTTTCATTATTTGGCCTTATCAAAAATAGTTATTCAAAAATACATTTCATTAAAATATGGCGCGACTGCTGATGCAGACAAAATTATTTATGATACTTTTTTGGATAAGAGTAATAAGAAAAAAATCAGTGATTTTGAAGCTATTTTCTATTTTATAAAACATAAAACTAATGAGTTTATCGCTAACGATGGGGCAAATAACGAGATAGAGGAAACCATAACGGATTTTTTTACGTCAACAAAGAAGTATGAAAAAATAAGAGATTATTTCAATGATTTGGATTTTACACTTGAAGAAGTGGATGCTTTTTTGAAAAAATAAATGTTCTAACAAATTGATTATCAAATTTTTAGATATAAAAATAGCCGTGATACTGAGGGGGTATCACGGCTATCGTTTTTATCAAATAAGCTCAAATCATTTTGACTTTTTTTACAAAAGAAGCACGTCTATTTTTTAGTGAAATGCAGGTATTTGTTGACCATGTTCTTTGGTTAATTGCTTTTTTGGGTGTTCAGCCATCATTTTGTTGAGGCTTATTCTTTTTTCCAAATCTAAGAAAACGCTTGGAATTGATTTAGGAAAAAACGAAGATTTCAAAGGCAACATATCCTTGGATAAATCAGCGAATGCGATTTTTTCAACATTTAAAACGGTGTAATTATAAGATTTCGCTACTAAAAAAATAGCCTCTGCTTGCTTCATGACATCAAGATACGCTATTTCTCCTTTCAGAAATGCCAGCAAAATGCTGTCATTTGCAAAAACGTGAAAGTAGTTAAGTTGCCCTAAATCTTCGGTTTCTTCCAAGAAAGAGGCGATTAAGTAGTCCCCTAACACGTTTTTTCCAAGCATAAGCATAGGCCATTCGCTATCATGTAGGACATGATAATTAGGCAATAAATTAACTTTATCTATCATTTTGTTCATCTTCTTCTAAATAATTTTTGAGTGAAATAATCTCCAAATCGTCAATTGAATCTAATGAAAAATCGTCATCTTTATAAAAATCATAATGGTAAGCATTCGTGGATTGAGGCGTATAAACAACCGCACCTGCGTTTTGTCTCAATCTGAAAATTAATACGCTATTTTGAGCTTTACCTGTAATTTTAAAATTATTGAGATACTCGTTTATGATGATTTCTTTACTTGCGTTTTCCCAATTGTGAACGGAAATTCCTTTATTTCCACATACTCTTTTGCAATCGTTGTAATCAAAATCCAAAGGGAAAGCGTTGTTGTTTTGCCATTTCTCCCATTTTGAGTAAAAATCTTGTGGCCTGACGTTTGGTTTATAAATATGTCTTGCAAATTGTTTGTCAAGTGTAACAGTTGCTTTTTCTAAACAATTGCAATGAGATGGCGTATCATTTTGTATGTTTGTAAAGTTCATTTTATGTAAAAAGTATTTTATATCGTTAGCAACATTTGTTTTTAAGATTGACAAAATTAGCTGTTTTTTACAATTATCCAAGCATTTTATTCAGTTTTAGCAAAAAAATAGCCGTGATACTGAGGGGTATCACGGCTATCGTTTTTTAGGAAATTAAGAACGAATTAAAAATTATCAATCGTCATCATCCCATCTTTTACGTGAATCGCTCGTTTTGCATCGGCGCGTTCGGGAATGTCCAAATCCGCATTTTCCAATTTCAGAACGCCGCGTGGACACACCGCCGAGCAGATGCCACAACCGACGCATGAGGCTCGAACGATGTCTTGTCCTTTTTGAGCGTAACTCCGAACGTCAATTCCCATTTCGCATTGCGTTGAGCAATTGCCGCAACTTATGCACTGACCGCCGTTTGTCGTAATTCTAAATTTTGATTTTTTCCTTTGAAACAACCCCAAAATTGCCGCTTGCGGACAACCAAAACGACACCACGAGCGGCTGCCGAGTATCGGATAAAAGCCCGTGCCGACGACGCCCGAGAACATCGAACCAATCAAAAAACCGTAAGTTTTGGAAAATCCATTTGAAAAACTGCCTAAAACCGCCCCATGATACGCCGAATTTGCCCACAACAAACCCGTCATAATCACAACGGCTACCAAAACGGAGTGAATCATCCACCGTTCAACTTGCCATGCTGCACGGCTTTTGTCGGACAAATGACGGAACGGGTCGCCGACTGTTTCAGCCAAGCCGCCGCAGCCGCATACCCACGAACAGTACCAACGTTTTCCATAAAAATAAGTCAAAATCGGTGTGCCAACGAAGGTCATTAATGCCGAAAAAGCAATAAAATACCAACCAATGCCGTGGCTCGACGCTTGCACGATATAATTAATGCCATCGGGTTTCAAAGGGTCGAGTTTCAAGGGCCAGAAATAGCTGAAATAGTATTCTGGCTCGTTCATCATTTTCAAAAATGAAGGAATCAAAAACGAAAAACCCAGTTGAAAAAAACAAACCGACGCCGTGCGAATCAATTGATAGCGGTTGTGCTTGTATTTTAAGGCAAATTTGTAGCCCATCACCAAAACACCCGCCGTGTAGAGCGTGCCATAGACAAACCATTGATCGGCGGGGCTATTTCTGACGAATTTACTGAGGGGGTCAAAAATCACTATCAATCCAACCATTTTTTCGCCATACCAATACAAAACGACGTAAAAACCCGTCAAAAAGACGCCTAAAACCCAACCGCCTAAGCCGCGCAACGTCATTTGACTCAATGTTTCTTTACGCATTAGGCCGTTCATCATGTACACCGCGACGGCCAATTGAACAACGTAATACGTTTCCCAACTCACAAAACTGCCCATTCCGAAGGTGGGTAATTGCGTAAAAACCAACCACGCACCAAGCGAAACGAGCAAACTCACCAAGGCTTCCCGCGACGTGAGGCTGTGAAACCAAAGGTTGTTATTTTTAATGCCTTCGGGTTTGCCAACGTATTCTTCTCGAATAAAGACCACCGCCCCGCCAATCATCAAGGCCGCCGCGAGGGAAAAATAGAGAACGGGTGACAAATTCGCTGCCGCTTGCCCGCTAAAAAAAGCGACAAAAAGCATCAAAATGCCGATTGTGAGGGCAGAAAGCCCTAGTTTTTGCACCGTCGTCGTGTGAATCGGGGCGGGATTAGCGAGTGAGAGACTATTTTCAGCTTGCATTGTCGTTATTTTAAATTGTATCACGGACTTCAGTCCGTGAATGTTTTAGAAAGCCACGGACTAAAGTCCGTGATACTATTTTTTTAAGAATTGCAAGACTGCATTGAGTCCGCGTTTGGTTTTTAGTTGAAGGTTGCGGCCCGTTTTTTTATTGAAAATTGCCACCACTTCGGCTTCATATTCTTTGAAAAATTCGGGGTCAAAATTGGCCAAACCTAAGTTTTGAATCACATCAATCATCGGCGTTTTGTTTTTCAACCACCGTTCGCAGACCTCGTGACGGTAACGAATGCCCATCAAATTGAAGCCAACGACCCCCTCAGTACCACGGTCATAATTAATACGAATTGCGTGTTTGCCGTCGGCGTGTTCCCAATAAATCGTCTCCTGTTCATCGGGTAGGGTAGCGCGAATGTCACCGTAAACTTGGTATTCGATGTCGAGAAATTTGGCCGAATTGAACCAAATCCCTGCGTCATATTTCACAGGTTTTTCACAAATATTGTATGCCACCGTCTCGCCCATTATCCGACCGACATACCAAACGGCTTCAATACTGCGCCGTCCAGCTTGCGGTTTTTCCACTTCGGCACAGTCGCCAATCGCATAAACATCGGGTATATTTGTCTGCAAATAGTCGTTAACAACAATCCCACGGTTGATTTTCAAGGCAGAACCCTTCAAAAAATCAATATTTGGCGATACGCCGACCGTCAGACCGACAAAACCGCAGTCCAGTTTCCCCCCATTTTTTATCAAAATACCATCGGCTTTTCCGTCGCCATTGTCGTCTAAAATTTGGTCTAGTTCCGTTTCCAAACGCAAATCAAAACCATGTTCGCGGATGTGGCGGTTGACCATTTGTGATTCTTCGGCAGGAATAATATTGTCCCAAAAATTTTTTTCACGCACCAAAAACGTCACAGGTATATGTCTTGAATGGAACATTTCGGCCATTTCAATCCCGATTAAACCACCGCCAACAACGACCGCCCGTTGTAATCCCGTGGCCGAATGCCGTTCCATCGCCTCCACATCTTGAAGGTGATAAAGACCGTGAACGCCGTCTAAATCCTGTCCTTTCCAACCAAATTTGTTGGATTTTGACCCCGTGGCGATGATTAGTTTGTCGTAACTAAATGCCGCATTGTCTTTGATAATCAACGACTTAGCCGCATAATCAACGCTTTCAACGCGGCCCCTCAGTAAATTGATGCGGTTTTCTGTCCAGAACCAATTTTCGTAAGGTTGTGTGTCGCTCAAGCGCATGTGGCCCATGTAGATGTACATGAGGGCGGTGCGGCTGAAAAAATAATCCCCTTCTTCGGAGATAACCGTGATGTCAGCTGTGGGGGTGAGTTTGCGAATCCAACGGGCGGCGGTGATGCCTGCAATGCCGTTGCCGATGATAGCGATTTTCATTTTGTTATAGTTTTAGTAGCTGTTTTAAAGCCTTACGCACTGTTTCTCGCTACGCTCGAAATGCGTGCGAAAAGAATTTTTAGGGGCAACGTTGTTTTTTTGTTTAAAAAATCGAAGAGTTTTTAAACAAAAAAAAAACGTTGCCCCGATAGATTTACTCAACGGGCGTCTTTTGAGCGTAGCGAAAAACAGGTAGTGAATCGTGTAAATAGGCTTCAAAACGATTTGTTAAAACTCTGCTGAAACGCCCAATTGAAAAAGCGGCGCGTCTTGCGTATTTTTTGGCCGCACCAAGATATTGTTAATTGATTGATAATCAAGCGTTAAGCTCCAATGTTTGATAATTTCATACGCTGCACCGATGCCCAAAGCCGTAAATTCAGTGTCCTGCCCATTTACGATAGAACCGCTAACATTGGATTCTTTTGAAGATGCGGTGTACCAACCCGTTAGTCGTACGTTTGTCCAAAATTTTGGCGTCCATTTATAGCCCGTTTCCAAGCCCAATTTTGCTTGATTGTTGATGTCTTTTCCTCGAACAATGTATTGTCCATAAATCGTAGCCCAACCCATGCCTTGCCAAAAGCCTGACGAGACGGCCAAAGTTCCCCAATAATTGAAATCGGGATAGCCCGTTGGTAAATTCGTTTGTTCAAGAATACCTAAATTGTTTGCGGTACGCGCAATAGAATAATTGGCCTGTTTTGCCATCGGCAATTCTGCGCCAACGGAAAAAGAAACGACGGGAATCTTCCTCAAAATGGCCATTTTTAACTCAATTTGCGGATTTCCAAGCCCCGTTGCGGGGGAATCGTCTCGATAATAGTGCGATTTGACGACGGGGAAATTCAGAATCGCTGTCAATTTTTTATTAATACCATATTCTCCATAAACCGTCACAGCGCGTTGATGAAACGTATTACTTGCCGTTTTGACCCCCTCAGTAGTGTAGTAGTTTGAGCCACTCAACGTGTAAAAACCGACCTTCGCATAGACGCCGCCTTTGTTGCGTGTCCAACCGCTTTGTGCCAACATTTGGCTTTTACCTAAGTAAAAAAAGTGGATAAATAAGAGAAAAAACAGTTTTTTCATGGTCGAAATTGAAGGTTTTTCACAGAAAAGGCGTTGTAAATCCATCGTTAAAAACAAGGGTTGTTGAACATAAAATTGAACGCTCAATGTACTATCAACAACCCTAAATACTTATGCTTTTTCACAATTTATTCTAAAACTAAAACGTACAGGCGACTTCAGTTGCCTGATTGTATCGCATCAGGCGACTGAAGTCGCCTGTACGTTTTTGGTTTTAATGATGGGACAAAGATTGTCGTAGCGTTTCACAGACTTATCACGGCGAATTTTGTTATTCATTTTTTTGAAAAAAGGGAGAAAATACTGAGGGGTGTTTTTACAAAAAAAAAAACCCATTGCCGTTTCCGACAATGGGTTTTAAGTTAATTGACTGCATAAATTCCAATAAAATTAGGTGACTATTTTACTAAAACCGCATGAACTAAATGTATGAAAATTCCTGTGACCCTAACTGAACTCGACAAAAGTATTGCCTAAAAATCACGGAATTGTCACGACTACTTTTTTACCAAAAAACAGTGTATAAAATGGTCAAAATGCCTAAAACGACCAATGCACCTGCGGCAAAACCGTTCGATACTTTGAACATACTTGCATCAATTTCCAAGCCTTTTTTATTGTCTTTGCTTTCAGGGTCTAATAAGCTGACACCGATAATAACCGCCGACAAAATGAGGAACGAATAGCCCATCGCGTGGAAAAACGGCATACCACCACCGTAAACGTCGAAGGCAATCGAGACGGGCAATGCCAAAATTGCTGCCGCCAACGCGCCTCTTCCAGTTGCGCCTTTCCAGAAAAATCCTAGGAAAAATATCGCAAAAATGCCTGGTGAGACGAAGCCCGTGTATTTTTGAATGAATTGGAAAGCTGAATCCAAGCCGCGCAACTGTGGCGCAACAATGCAACCGATAACCATAGCGGCAACAATAACGATTTTACCGACATTGACCAATTGCTTTTCAGTAGCGTCTTTGTTGATAACTTTATTGTAAATATCCAAAGTGAAAATGGTCGCAATTGAATTTGCCTTACCTGCCAATGACGCCACGATTGCCGCCGTCAAAGCCGCAAACGACAAGCCTTTCAGACCAACAGGCAACAAATCGAGCAAAATTGGGTACGATTTGTCTGGAATCAAGTGGCCTTCGGCGTTGAGCATTTCGGTTTGGAACATACCGTTTTGGTGCAAAACATAAGCCGCAATGCCTGGAAGAACGACGATAATGGGCATCAATAATTTCAAAAAAGCCGCAAAAAGCAAGCCCGAACGTGCTGTTTTCAAGTCTGCACCCAAAGCTCGTTGCGTGATGTATTGATTGCAACCCCAATAGTTGAGGTTGGTAATCCACATCGCACCAATCAAAACTGTCAAGCCTGGAAGGTCTGTCCACGCGTCTTTTGTACCGCCTTTTCCGTTAGGAATTTCGAGTTGGCCTGGCTGCAAAATCATGTGAAAATGGTCGGGTGCTTTGCTGTAAAGTAGGTTCAAACCGTTCATCATGCCCGAGCTACCAAATTTAAGAGCCACCATGTCAAGGGCCAAGTAGGTTGTTGCCAAGCCGCCGATAATCAAAACAATGACTTGAATAACGTCAGTAAAACCGATAACTTTCATACCGCCGAGCGTAATGACGACCGCAAAAATGGCCATTCCGATAACGCAAGGCATAAAATCTAAGCCCGAAACTTTGGTTACGGCCAATGCACCGAGGTACAAAATTGAGGATAAATTGACAAAAATGTAAAGGAAAAGCCAAAAAATCGCCATAATTAAAGCCACCGACGGGTTGTAACGTTGACTCAAAAACTGCGGCATCGTGAAAATGCGGTTTTTCAAATAAATGGGCAAAAAGAAAACAGCCACTACCAAAAGTGTCGCTGCGGCCATCCATTCGTAGGTCGAAATAGCCAAACCCATTGCAAACCCATTACCCGACATGCCGATAAATTGTTCGGCAGAAATATTTGAGGCAATGAGTGAAGCCCCAATCGCCCACCAAGTCAACGAACCTTCGGCGAGAAAATAATCGGCAGAACTTTCAGTTGCGCTTTTTTTGCGTTGATAAATCCAGTAGCCGTAGCTCGAAACGATAATAAAATAAAAGAAGAATACAATGTAGTCCAAAGACTGTAAACCAGTTTGCATAGAGAATGCTTTTTTAGAAGTTGGTTGTGAGAAAATAATGATGATAAAAAGGTAAAAAGAGTAGGAATATTCTTTGGGGGTGAAGTTAGGACAAAAACTATTTTCAAGAAGCCTATTGAGAAGAAAATTTAATTTGGTGGGTGAATAAGTCGTTTTGGCGTGTTTTGTTGAAGTAAGATTAAGTAGATGTTGAGGGATTTAATAGGATTTTTTCACACGTTATATATACGCGTGGAAGTCAGTCGCTTGTTTAGCGATTTCACATCTAGTAAAAACGTTTTGCAGCTATGCCACCGTACAAAAATAAGGCATAAATTAGTGAATTACGGAGAGTGAGTAACTTAAACTTCTGATAATCAATTAATTATATGAATTTTTATTTTATTTATGTTGTACAATTGTTTCAGAGAAAAATTAAGAACAAAAGCTATTCTTTTCGTTTTTAAAATATCGAATAATTTCTTAAAAATAAAATGACAATTTAGTGAACCGTTTACCCATAAATAGGCTACATTTGTGTTTACAACTACACTTTGAATAAATTTTTAAAACATACCAACGGTTTAAGGAATCGAGCGTACCAAACTTTATAACGTCAATGAAACCTTTATTTGTCTGCCTTGTTCTTTCTATTTTGTTGACGCTCGGCGTCAACGCCACCGCGCAAAATGCCCAGCAAATTGGTGCAACTGCCGCTAAAACAAGCATTAAGCCAGCCGCTACGGCTGCAACACCGCCTCAAGCAACGCCCGCCGTCGCCTCAAAACCGACCCCTGCGAAAGCTAAAAAAGCCGTGAAATCAAGCGAAAAAGCTGCTAAAGGCTTGTTCAAAAACGATTTTGACGGCGAAGTAGGCATCAAATACATCGGTACAGATCCTTTGCCCGACGAAGAGGTTGGCAAAGTGAAGGATTCTAAACGTACCGATACGCCTACTAAAAAAGCGCGTAAAGCAAAACCCGTTACAAGTAAGAAGGTATCGGAAGCAAAAACGGAAGTTGAAGTTGAGGCTGTAAAATCTGATGCCGTCAAGTCCACACCTGCGGCTGCAACAGCTAAAGCAGATGCCGTAAAATCTGATGCCGTCAAGTCCACACCTGCGGCTACAACAGCTAAAGCAGATGCCGTAAAATCTGATGTTGTCAAGTCCACACCTGCGGCTACAACAGCTAAAGCAGATGCCGTAAAATCTGATGTCGTCAAGTCCACACCTGCGGCTGCAACAGCTACAGATGCTGTAAAATCTGATGCCGTCAAGTCCACACCTGCGGCTGTAATAGCTAAAATAGAGGAAGTAAAAACAGAGGTTAAACCAGCTAAATTAGAAGTGATTAAACCCGCTGCGGCTACCGACGTTACACCGAAAGCGATGCCTGTAAAAGCAGTGAAAACAACGCCTAAAATCGTTGAAAAGCCCAAAGTACCTACGGAAATCGCTAAAATGCCTACGGAAATCGCTAAAAAAGCCGAGACTAAGGTCGAAGAAGCCGAGGTTAAGGCGGACGTAAAAGTAAGCAATCCCGTAGTTCGTGCGCCCGAAACACCTAAAATTGAAGTCGTCAAAGCAGAAGCTACGCCTATAATTAAGGCAACGGCAAAATCTGTTACGAAATTCAAGCCCTCTGTGCGCGGCCCTCGCATAGAAGTCGAAAATATGACAATCAACTTGGGCAATATCAAGGAAGACGCCGTGTTAGAACGCTATTTTGAGTTTACAAACACAGGTGGCAGCAACTTGGAAATCTTAGAATGCCGTGGTTCATGCGGTTGCGTTCAACCGAAGGCCATGTCAACGATTATTGCACCTGGCGAACGGGGTCAAATTTATGTAAAATACACAGCACGTAACAAAGTAGGCCCTCAAAAACCCGTCGTCACTGTTACTACAAACGGCTCGCCTTCGGTTGTTCGGTTGTTTGTAGAGACTTGGGTTGAACAAATCCCGGGCGGTGTGAAAGATACAACGCCACCGACGAGTGTGCCAAAATCAGAGAATAACTAAGGAAATTGATGAATTTATTTATTTAATTTTTCTATTTAATTTTTCTAATTAATTGATAATCAATTGTTTATGTTAAATAGATTTAGAGGCTAAAATGCCTTTTTTACTGAGGGAGTGTCAGGTATAGAAAATTAACCAAGTTTTTATATCTGACACGTCGTCAATACCATGAAAATTCATTGTTTATTCTACCCAATCTTCATTTTTAAGTGTTACTGCTCACATTTCACTTACTACTCATCGCACGCAAGCGGCTATAATGGAACACTTATTAACCATGTCCTAAATCTATAAATTTCTATTTTTCACACCGAAACAATTTTCTTAAAATGAAAAACATTTTACGCGCGGCCACAATGACCGCATTCGTTTTTAGTGCTTGCAACAATGCACCGAAAGCACCCGAAGTAGCAAAAACGCCCGAAACCCCTGCCGCATCTGCACCTGCGGCAACACCTGCACCCGTAGCCGAAGGCACTTGCTACTACTACTCGCTTGGAAAAGACGTGACTTCAGTACAAATCACGATGGACGGCGACAAAGTGACGGGCTACATGGATTGGACACCCGATGAAAAAGACGGCGGACGTGGTTTCCTCGTCGGTACGAAAACGGGCAATCTGATTGTGGCCGATTGGACGTATATGATTGAAGGCTCAAAAAATACGGAGCAAATTGCGTTCAAAATTGACGGCGAAAAACTCATCAGAGCCCAAGGTGCACTCGTTGAAAAAGACAATAAATTGGTCATTAAAGACATGGCTAAAGCCAAATACATTGATAGCTACGGGAAGGTAGATTGTGCGATGGTCGCCAAAAACATCGATGCAGCAAAAGACATGTCGAAAATCCTTCAAAAAAAATAAAGTAGGGTGAACGTTTAAATGAATCGCAATAAAACTTGTAATTCTTTAATTATCAACTATTTACGCTTTATAAAAATATATTGAAATTGCGCGGCGAAAAATTCACGTTTTTAGGCTTGTAAAATTCCCAGTTTTCGTGCAACTTTACGGCCTGATTATGGTATCAAATAATTTGGACAATTGACGTATAAAGACGTGACATTAAATTGTTAAACGCGTCGAAAGCCCGTTCGTTAGGTAAAAGTTCATTTTTTCACATAAACCACTTTTGATATGTCGGTTAAAGCCGAAATACTGAGGGGTCAAAATAATAAGTAAAAATCATGGCATTCGGATTAGACGATTTGATGAAAAAAGCGGGCGATATGCTCGAGCAAGCAAAAGACGTAGTAGCAGACAAAATCGAAGATTTGTCGGAGGCAGCAGAGCAAAAAGTAACTGAACTAGGTGGTTCGGATATGCTCGCGCAAGCAAAAGCAAAGTTTGAAGACGCTAAAGATTACGTTGAAGACAAAGTTGACGCTGCCAAAGATATGGTAGAAGCAAAAGTCAGAGACTTGACAGGCGGTGACGACAAAGCTGCTTAATCTTTAACTTAAGCTTTGACAACAAACGCGTAACAAAAAATGCCGTTCCAACTCACGTTGAGAGCGGCATTTTTTGTTTGAACAGTAACGCGACCTTAAGGTCGCGCCACGTTATGAACTGCATTTTTTTACAATAAATTCAAACAATAAATACAATTCCCCAACAAAAACGCCGTATTTTTGAGCATTAATTTAAAAAACAAACACGTATTAATTATGAAAACAACACTCATTCGTTGCGCGATTGCGGGTTTCTTATGCACCTTTGCACCGTCGCTTTCTGCTCAAAACACGTTGACGCCGCTTCAAAAAGAGTGGGTTAAAACGTGGATGCGCCTTGTTAAATTATCAAAAAAAGCGTCAAACACAGTCGCTCAAACAAACAGTTCGCCGATGCCTTGCGCGTTGTCTAACGAAATGACAATTGTCGTTGGGGCGTGTTTGCAGTCGGAACAGAAGGAAAAGGACGTTGCGGCCAAGCCTGTTCAATAAAATTTATGCTAAGTAATAGGACACATATTTTTAGATTAAACTATTGAAAATCATGACTTTATATAAAACTATGTGTCCTATCTGCCTATGTGTTTAATTTTATCTATGTACTTATTTCTAAAACTATAAAATCAAAAAAAATGAAACACATTGTCATTTTAACAGGTGCGGGCGTCAGTGCCGAAAGTGGGATTCAAACATTCAGAGACGCCGACGGTTTATGGGAAAATCACCGCGTTGAAGACGTGGCCTCGCCCGAAGGTTTTGAGCGCAATCCCGAAATGGTGTTGCGTTTTTACAACGAACGCCGTCAACAATTGCTCAAAGTAAAGCCGAACGCGGCACATTTTGCCCTCGCCGAGCTTGAAACGGCCTATAAAGTAACGATTGTTACGCAAAATATCGACGATTTGCACGAACGCGGTGGCAGCACGCACATCATTCACCTGCACGGTGAATTGCTCAAATCGCGTTCTGTGAAAAATGATGGCCGTGCTTTTGAGTGTCGAACTGACATTAACCTCGGCGATAAAGCACCCGACGGCGGTCAATTGCGCCCGTTTATCGTTTGGTTTGGCGAGTCCGTACCGAAGATTTGGGATGCCGCACAAGCAGTTCAGTCCGCCGATATTGTCATGGTGATAGGGTCTTCGATGCAAGTCTATCCTGCGGCAGGGCTTGTCGGTCAAGCACGGGGCGGCGTTCCTGTCATTTATATTGACCCAAAGCCGTCGTTGAATTACGAAATGGAACACAATAAAAACCTCCGCATTGTGGCCGAAAAAGCGACAACGGGCGTTCGGAAAATTGTAGATGAATTGTTGAGTTTAATTAAAAAATTTTAATTCCAATTATGAATTTTCCCTTTTTTATAGCCCGTCGCGTTGCCGCGAGTGGTCAAAAATCGTTTGCACGGCTGATTATTCGGATTGCGACGACGGCGGTTGCATTGAGTATTGCGGTGATGATTATTGCAAATGCCTTGATAAAAGGCTTTAAAACCGAGATTTCTGACAAGATGTTCAGTTTTTGGGGCCATATTCACATCACATCGGCGCAACAAACAACGACGTATGAGCCGATTCCGATTCTCGACGACCAAGAATTTCTGCCGCGTTTGAAAACGCTTAAAAGTGTTCCCGATTCCTTTTTGAGACAGCAAATTACTGAGGGGGGGCTAAAAAAATCTTTCGGTGGTATCAAACACATTCAAGCCTATGCAACGAAAGCAGGCATTATTAAAACAAAAGATAATTTTGAAGGTGTTATATTGAAAGGTGTCGGCGCAGATTTTAACTGGCCGTTTATTGAACAATATATCATTGAAGGCCGAAAATTGAACCTTTGCACTGACAGTGTATGTTCCGAAATTCTTATTTCAAAATCTACGGCTGACCGCATGAATTTGAAGTTGAATGGCAAATTTATTGTGCATTTTGTTCAAAATAACGCGCAAGAACAACGCCTTTTTCAGATTGTCGGCATTTATAAAACAGGTTTGGAAGAATATGATAAGAAATTTGCTTTGGTTGATTTGAGCCAAGTACAGACTTTATTGGGCTGGTCGCCGCATCAAATTGCAGGTTTTGAGGTCTTCGTGGATGACATACGCGACTTGAAATTGATGAACGATTTTATTTATAATGATTTGATTTCCAATCAATTATCAGCGCAAACAATACGCGAGGAACAACCCTCGATATTTGAGTGGCTCGATTTGCAAGACGTGAACGAAAAGGTAATTTTAGGTTTGATGCTGCTCGTAGGCATCATAAATATGGTCACAGCCTTGCTGATTCTGATTTTGGAGCGCACGAATATGATTGGCACGTTGAAATCATTGGGGTCGTCAAATTGGTCAATTCAACGCATTTTCATGTATTACGGCGCAATCATTATTTGCGTCGGTTTGTTGATTGGCAACGTCGTTGGTTTGGGTTTGGCGTACTTAGAACAAAAATTCAAATTTATAAAATTGTCAGAATCAGACTATTATCTAAGTTATGCGCCGATAAAATTTGATTTTATGACCATCGTTTCTCTGAACGTTGGCACGTTGGTTATTACAACTTTATTTCTTTTGTTGCCCACGTTGTTGGTGCTGTCTATTTCGCCTGTAAAAGCAATTCAATTTAAATAAAAGGCTCTTTGACAATTTTAGCGGCGTCGTATTTTTGTCATTCAGTCGGCATCTCTATTTGTTACATTTTTGCTTTATTTTGGAGAACACACACACGATAGAGATTCCTTCTGAATGACAAAAATGCACTTCCCGCTAAAATTGTCAGAGAGCCAAATAAAACAATTATGATGTTTCTAAAAACCGTTCTAATGACCGCTTTTCTCATTGCTCAATGCGGCGGCAATGCCCCTAAAAAAGCGACTGATAATTCAACCGAACGCGGCGTAAGTGATTCAGACCCCATGTCTAAGGTCTTCCCTTACGACCTCAACTCCCCGTCGGCAACGTTTGAGTTAGACGCCTCGCTGCGCGAAATTTCAGGCTTGACGACTACGCCGAAAGTGGATTTATTGGCCGCCGTTCAAGATGAAAAAGGGCAATTGTTCTACATCAATAAAAAAATGGGACAAACGACCCCCTCAGTAATTTTTGCCGAAGACGGCGATTTTGAAGGCATTGAGTTTGTCAGCGACACGTTGTGGGTCGTTAAAAGCAAAGGACGGCTTTATAAATTATGGAATTTAGACAAAACGCCCTACGATATGGCCACGTTTAAGGTCGAAAGTTTGAAAAAAGCGAACATCGAAGGCTTGGGTTACGATGCCAAAAACAACCGTTTGTTACTCGCTCAGAAAGGCGACAAAAGCGATGCGGCCACAAGTCGTTCAATTTTTGCGTTCGATTTGAACAATCAGACCCCCTCAGTATCCAAGGTATTTGACGTTGGTTTAAGCGATTTTGCCGCGTTTTTGGCTGATAAAAAAGAGAAACGCTATCGGCATTTGACAGAAGATTACATCGAAAAACCCGTACCGACGGGCGTTGAATTTGGCCCATCAGGCGTGGCCGTTCATCCGCTTTCGGGCAACATGTTTGTTTTATCTTCTATGAATAAAGTGTTGATTGTCTTGTCTTCCGAAGGAAAAATCCTCGAAATGGTCAAACTCGATAAAAACCGTTTTCCACAACCCGAAGGTATTTGTTTCGACGCCGATGGCACGTTGTATCTGTCAAGCGAAGCAAAGGACGACCCGAAAGGAAAGGTGTTTGTTTTTAAGCAGCAACGGTGAAGTGGTTTCAGTCGGAAGAAGACTAAAATTAAGTTGTGCAGTCAGGTGATTTTTGACAAATGTGGAGGGTTTGTGTTTTTTGAGAATGGTTGTGCTATTGTGTGATTTTAAATTGACCCCTCAGTATAAAACGTTGAAACGCCTTGAAAATGATGGTTTTCAAGGTGTTTCGGCGTTTTATACTGATATTTAAAAAGCAAGTTAATCAGGTAAGAAAATTTGACTGATATCTTTATCTTATAAAAAAAATATTGAAAAATAAAATTATTTTAGGTAATAATTCAAACAATACTTTATGCTGTAAAGTGTTTATTATCAACGATTTAGTCCTAAAACACAGAGGCCGTCCACTTAAGCGTGTCGTAAATACAAGATGCCGCACATAGTACGTATCAGTTTTGCAACACCTAAAGAGCCTTACTTTTCCCCTTTTCAATGTCATGCACATAGGACTGTGAGAGTTTAATCAACTCGGCGAGTTGTGCTGAAAATTCAAGCCTTTTTGCTGGCATAGTGTATGTTTTTTGTCAATGGGAATAAAATGAATACAACTTAAATACTTGTGTATTTTATTCATTGACAGATATTTATGGAATAAAAAATAAGTCGTATTAAATGTGCTGCAAAAAAAAGTGTTTGAAAGATGCTAAATCGTTATAAAAGTCTTTAAACTATTCTAGTTTTGTGGCTTTAAAAAGTGAGTATCTTATATTTTCTTAATGTTTTTATACGAAAAATATGAACTATATTGATTTGTTTGCAGGTGCATCAGGGATGTCTGAAGGCTTTGTGCGTTCGGGTTTCAATCCTATTGCCCATATTGAAATGAATCAAGACGCTTGTCAAACTATAAAAACACGGACAGTTTACCATTACCTCAAAGAGCAAAAAAAACTTGATATTTACTATGATTATATTGCTGGAAAAATCAACAGAGAAACACTTTATCAAGAAATACCTATACATTTACTTGATTCTGTTTTAAATATCGAAATTACAAATGAGACGGTTGATGCTTCTTTTGAAAAAATAAAAATCGCTCTTAAAGCTCAAAAGCAAACATCTATTGACTTGATTATTGGTGGGCCGCCCTGTCAAGCCTATTCTCTCATTGGTCGGCATCACGCGGGTATCGAAAAAGATCCACGTACCTTGCTTTATATTCAATATGGTAAGTATTTAAAGAAATTTAAACCCAAAGTTTTTGTTTTTGAAAACGTGCCAGGTCTATTAAGTGCCGACGGCGGTAAGCACTTTGCCAATCTTAAAACCTATTTTCGTGAATTGAATTATGAAATATACGATGCTATATTAGACGCGGCTGATTATGGTGTTTTGCAACATCGAAAAAGAGTGATAATAGTCGGTTGGCAAAAAGATTGTGATTTAGGGTTTCCTAAAATTGAAAAACATACTAAGAAGTGGTCAGTTGAGGACATATTTTCTGATTTGCCGCTATTAAATCCAGGAAATGAAACAATGATTTCTAAATATTCAACTAAAACAAATGATTATTTAGAAACCTATGGTATTAGAAACGGGATTGATTTTATTACACATAATATTACAAGACCGCACAATAAACGCGACCTTGAAATTTATAAATACGCCATAAATCAATGGGATACTGAGGGGGTACGTTTGAAATACCCTGAATTGCCCGAGCGATTGAGAACGCATAAAAATACCAAATCTTTTTTGGATAGATTTAAAGTGGTCAATGGCAAAGGCATTGCTCATACGGTTGTGGCGCATATTGCTAAAGATGGACATTATTACATTCATCCAGATATTGAACAATGTCGCTCAATATCCATAAGAGAAGCCGCCAGAATTCAATCTTTTCCCGATGATTTTTATTTTGAAGGGTCAAGAACGGCAGCTTTTACACAAATTGGAAACGCGGTGCCGCCTTTACTTTCTAAATCAATTGCAGAATCTATAAAAAAAATGCTTGAAAAAGCCTAAATATCTCATAGTTTATGAAACAAATACATTTCAATCCTAAAGCAAGACTTGTTAAAATTCTTGGTGAACAACTCATCAAGGATTCTACCGTAGGCTTGATTGAATTGATTAAAAATTCTTATGACGCGGATTCAGTGGAAGTAGATATCAAAATGTACTCCTTGAATAAACCTGAAGCTATTATAACAATAAGAGATAAGGGTGATGGAATGGATTTAGACGTTTTTTTGAATAAATGGATGAACCCTTTTCACGGGCATAAGGAGAAACAGAAAAAAAACAATATTAGAACAGCTTTAGGCCGTTTGCCACTTGGCGAAAAAGGCGTTGGCCGCTTTGCCGCACAACAAATTGGGAATCATTTGATTATCATTTCAAAGAAAGAAAATTCAGATGAAGAATTGTATGTTGAAATAAATTGGAAGGATTTTGAAGCCGAAGATAAGGATTTAGATGAAGTAAAAGTGAATTACGAGATTCGAGAAGCTCAGTATTTCAATAAAGAAGAGAAAGGAACTTATCTTGCTATATCCGATTTTGAGGGTAAACCGAATTTCAAAGAGAATGATATAAAAAAAATCTCCACGACACTTCGTCGTATGAAAAGCCCATTCAAAGGTGCAGAAGATTTTGATGTAAATTTGTCATTCATAGACTGTCCAGAAGTATTTAGTCGGTATGCAGATTTATCTTCTTCGAATATTCTAAATAAAGCACCTTATAAGTTTTCGGCTATCGTGAATGAAAATGGTAAAATAGACTATGAGTTTGAATTTAATATGCCAAATTATAAGAAAGATAAGATAGTTAGCTCAATTGAAGTTAGTAGAGTCACAAAGCTTGATTTGTTTAGTGATATTATTGTGGGTGATTTTTTTGTCAATTTTCATTATTTCTCTAAAGATGCCAATGAACTCCGAGCGATGAATATAGAAAAAAGTGAAATAGTAGAATGGGCAGGTGTTAGTGTGTATAGAGATGGGATTAGAGTACTTCCCTATGGCGAAAAAGGTAATGACTGGTTAGGACTTGATAATCGTCGGATTCAACGATATGAAAGAATTGGTAATGACCTTGTTATAGGATTAGTGGAAATTGACCAAGCCATTAACCCTACACTTAAAGATAAAACGAATAGAGAAGGTTTAATCGAAAACGAATACTATGATAAATTTCGTAGTCTAGTTTTAGGAGCTTTTTTAATTTTTGAAAGTGAAATACAAAAGCATAAAAAAGTTATAACGCCGAATAAGTCTAAAACAACCATTGAAAAAATTGATAGTAAAGTCACATCAATAAATAAAGACATTAAAGACTTAGAAGTAGGTAGAAATATTAGTACGCACACGATTCAAAATTTAGAGAAAAAAGTTTTAGAATTTCAAACAGAAATTAATGACACCATTGAAATTCTTGAAAAAGAGAAAGACCAACTTTCAAATCTTGCAGGAACAGGATTAACCGTAGAAAGAATGACGCATGAGTTCTCAAGACTTGTGAATAGCGCCTTATTTTCATTAACGAGATTAAAAACATTTATTGATACGGCTGACGAAAATGTGTTAACTGAAACGAATGCAATAGACAACGCTTTAACGGCACTCAAAAATGAGATAAGATTACTTGGCCCAATGCTTTACGTTAACAAAGCATCTAAGGAGAAAGAGTTAGACATTACTCAAATAATTAAAAATACAATAACATTACAAGAGCATTCATTTAAGAAGAACAATGTCAAATATGAGGTTATTGGGGATAGTTTTAAAATCAAAATGAGAGAAGGGGCTTGTATGCAAGTCTTTGACAACTTAATTGATAACGCCATTTTTTGGTGTACCAGAAATACGGAACAGAAAGAAAAGAAAGTTAAAATTGTCATTGATGGATTAAATAACGCCGTTTTTGTATCGGATTCAGGGACAGGTGTTCCAGAAAGATTTAAAAACAACATTTTCGACCCATTTTTCTCAATGAAGGAAAATGGTAGAGGATTGGGGCTTTTCATCGCCAAAGAAATTATGGATGAAAAGAAGTTCGAGATAAAATTAGCCGATTCAAACGAAAATATCCATTTATTAGCAGGTGCAAGTTTTAAGTTAGTTTTTGAGGCTTCACTTTAAACCCTTTTTCTAAATCAAAAAACATAAAAGTATGCTCAAACGCATTTTAATTATTGACGACGAATGTGAACAACCACAGTTTAAACAAGCAATAAAAGAAGAATTTGAAAATTCAGGCGTCCATTATGTCCTTTGTTCAACAAAAGACTGTGGCATAGCTATGATTAACACGAAAATTCTCTTTGATTGTATCGTGTTAGACTGGTATTTAGAAGACAATAACTCTAGTTTGAGCAAACTGGTATTGAGTGAACTTAAACGCAATTACTTTGCGCCTGTACTTATATACTCGAATCACGCGGAAGATTTTAGGCGTGAACTAGATGGAGACGCTTTTGACTATCCTCGAAATTTGATAAAAGAGGTAGATAAAAATAGCTTTTCAGACATTAAGGCTAAAACAGAAGAGTGGATAAATGAAAATTATACTGCAAGGCTTGCTAATATTTATCTTGCGAAAGTTTACGATAGTATTCATAAGACATTCTTAGATCTTATCGATATTCCATCTGGTGACATAGGAATGGTTTTAAAAAAGGTGGTCAAAGTAGGTGATACAATTGATTGGTCTAATGATTTTATTTTAGGGCGCCTTAATCAAGAATTAATTAACGATAATGATTTCAGAGATAAATTGTCAGAGTTGATTAATCAAATTGGTGAGGTTGACGCAACCGAAATAGAGAAAAAGAAGATCGTTCAAAAAATTCTCTATTCCAACAACAATTCTAACTGTATCAGTAATGGTGACTTAGTGAAAATCTCAATCTCAGGAGTAACAACAACACATTTTTATGGGATTATCATTAATCCTGAATGTGATTTAGTTCAAGGCAATAGTCGTTATTTAGAAGTTATAAAATTGAAAATGATTGGAGAATTAGGTTTGAATAATTCTGAAATTAGTACCTTGAAAAAAAATAACCACGAAAGTTATTTCTATTTACCTAGTCTTGATAAAGATGTTAGTAACGATACTTATCTTGATATGGCAGCCGTTTTTAAATCAAAGCATATTGTGTTATCTTCAAAAACGGAAGGCGTTACAAAATATCCCAGAGTTTCAAGTAGGTTACAATTTGATGATGCCTTTACACATGAAGGTAACATTTCTACAATCGAATATATAAGCACATTGATAAATCCTTATAAATCCGAGTTTTTTACTAAGAAAAATAGTCACGACAGTAGAGTTGGAATTCCAAATGTGTATGACTACTTGTTAAGAAGCTAAGGTATTTCAACATCCTTTTAATATAAAGCCGATTTTACTCATGTTTGAGTTAAAATCGGCTTTTATACTGAGGGGGTACTTCTATCCGACATTTCCCACAACTATTTTGAAATTCGTATTTAACGAAAAATAGCTTAAAATTCAGTGATTTTGACAGTTTTAAAAATAAATATTATTTTTTAATCAAATATCAAAACTGCCAAATTTTAGAACGAGCCTTAAAATACCGTTTTTTTAAAGCATTTTTCGATAAATGCTATTTTTCAAAATACTGTGGGAAACGTTGGTTCTATTATCAATACACTATTTTTACATCCCCTTTTAACCAACAATCAAAAAAATAGCCTCAATATTGTGCTGCCCGCGCCCTTACTTTTGATATTCCGCCTATTGAAAGCACCGTCGAAATGAAATTAAACGATGTTTATGCTTCAAGAATCAATAAAAAAATAGACTTTACCCTTGCAAAGGGCGAAAATACTGAGGGGTCTAATTTTTAAAAATCTTTCTCCAAATTATAAGGCACTAAATAAGTTTTAATTAAAACGCCATCAATTGTTTCGGGCATTTCCGTTACATTTGGATTTGTAATGGCCGTTTCAACAAAAATAAGATAAATAGCTGAATCAAGGCTTAAACTTTTGGCATAATAGGCCAATTGTTTTTTACCTTTTTTGAATTGTGTAATATCGCTATAAATTTTTGCTTCAATCACGAACTCTTGATTATTGACATTTATCAACAAATCGGTGCGCCCCAAAGCCGTATGTGCCTCAATATAACTTTTACCTTCCACAATAGTGAGAAAAGCATTGAGATAGGTTTCAAAACTATAAACGAGCGTGGCTTCTTTTAAGGTGAGTAAATATTTTCCGTTTTTACTTTTTTCTCTAAAATACTTAAAGCTGCGGCGCAAAGCGTATTCTTTGTATTTTTCAATGACCTTATCAATATTCAAAGAATTATCTGCAAAAAAATACTCTTCCACAATAATTGCCCCTCGAATCAGCTCTGATTCGCCATTCATATAGGGATAAAAAGCGGCGTACAAGCATTTTTGATATAAAGGCACGCGAAAACGGACAAAACCGTCTTCATCTTTTGCAATAACACCATTGACAAACAACACTTTTATTTCTTCTCTATTAATTTGAAAACGAATTTTAACGTCTTTAAACAACAACATTTCGACAAAAGGGCGGAGGTCTTCCGCTTTGCTGATAATATTGTTGATGTTTTTATCAATCGCTTCGGTTAAAAACCAATCTTCCACTTTTAAATAATCGGCATATTCAATAATCGGCTTATTGGGAAAATCTGTTACCAATTGATTGGCAAAAGCATTGACAAGTCCTGGCTGATTAGCTGTTATATAAGAAATCTTATTTTTTACTGGGGGGGCAAACAATTGTCCTGTTTCCTGTTCATGTTGATGAAACAATGCTTGGGTTTCTTCATCTGTAAAATAAGGGATGTTCAGATTGTCGGCAATATTGAAAGGGCTTGCATTGTCTTTTACAACGCCTAAAATATTACTAACACCCACTAAAACAACGGATTTCAAACAGTGAGCGTGTCGAGAATGATAAGCCTTACGTATAGCATGGAGTACACTATTTAAAAAAAGGGGGTTGATACCTTCTACTTCATCTATAATGAGTACACATTTTTCGTTTTCTATATTTTCAATTTGCTCAAAAATACTGTTGAGTGTCTGTGTTTTAAAAGGAATAGCACATTGTTTTGTCAACGTATTTTTCAAAGTAATGAGAAAATCCTCTTGGCTTGCTTCTTTAAAACTTTCAAAATTCACATAACACACCTTATACCCTTCCTCGCGTAAGGTTTGTGCAAGTAGGTAAAAATAGGTGCTTTTCCCCGTTTGGCGCGGTGCCCAAATCGTGAAATAACGCTCGTCATAAACCAAATTTTTACCCTGTGCTATCCAATCAAGGCGCGGCAAAGTATAATGTTTTTTAGGAATATTAGGACCAGATGTATTGAATTTACGCATTTTTCTATTATTTTAGCTGCAAAAATAAACTATTTTTAGGAAATTTGAAGCCTTTAAGCAACTCAAAACAGTAAAAGCCCTTGCACGCATCCGTACAAGGGCTTTTTATGGTAAAAATACTGAGGGGGTGCTTTTTCATCGTATTTTTTAAACCTTGATTACTTGCCCATATTTTCATTTTCTCGCCCTTTTCGCTTGCCATTTTTTATTAATAACGTGCGTCAACCAAGCCGTTCCGCTTCCTAAAACTGCCCCTGTCAAAACGTCTGACGGATAATGCACGCCTAGATACATACGTGAGTAGCCCGTTGCGGAGGCCCACGCGTAGGCAGGTACAATGACGTACCATTTTGGATAATTCAAACTCAAAGATGTGGCAATTGAGAAGGCCGACGACGTGTGTCCGCTTGGAAATGAGCGCGATTTTTCTTCGCCCAAAGGCTTCAAATCGGGGTGCGTCACATAAGGACGTGGCCGATTGACGGCGTATTTTAGGATATATGTTTCGGCAACCGTGGCCGTGAAAGCAATGCCAATCTCCAAACCTTGTTGCGTCAATTTTTTATCCCCTTTTATTAAACCAATGCTCGTAATGAGTACAGGTGCGGCAATGCAAATCGGTGCATCGGCGTCGCTTAGAAATCGGTTGAATCGCGTATCGGCGTCGCTTCGATAGCCTTCAATGTTTTTAAGTGTTTGATAATCAAAATTTTGTGCAGACGTTTTTTCTATATTTAAACTAAGAAATAAGAAAATGAGTGCTAAAAAGACGGTGTTTTTCATAAGTAAAATGCTTGAAAATGCGCTAATTTAAACAATGTCGTGAGAAAGAGGCCCCTCAGTATTTTTAGTAAAACAATGTAAATCAATGTATTATAAATCTGAAATTACTTCTTACAAACACTCGCCAATTGCGCTTCATTGCCAATAAAAATGTTTAAATCCACGGGTTCACTTGCCCCGTTGCAGCGGCCTTCGTCCGTAAATTGCCAAAACCACCACCGCCGTTTGTCGGGCAAATTAACGCCTCGTACATTGTTATAACTCGCAATCCAAATCGGATAGCCTTCAAAATTGCCACTGATGTAGCGTTTGTAGTAATCAAGATTGGTATAAATCATCGGCTTCATGCCAGTTGATTTTTCGACCGCTTTAAGCCACGTTTCGATACCCCTCAGTATATCCGCCTTTTGAAGACTTTTATCGTTGCTTTTTTTATCGTCTTCGATGTCCAATACGGGTGGTAAATCGCCTTTTTCATGGTGGACGTGTTTGAGGAAAAAATTGGCTTGCTGCGTGGCATCATCGGAAAAGGTGAAAAAATGGTAAGCACCGCGTCGTAAATTGGCATCTTTGGCATTTGACCAATTGGCGTCGAATTGATAATCAATGAGTACCAGTCCGCGCGTTGCCCGCATGTAGGCGAAGCGCACGCGCCGTCCGTTGTCGTTCATTTTTTTGACATCTTCCCAGTCAATTTCACAACTGTAATGGCTCACATCAATCCCATGAACGGCATAACCCGCTGGAATCGGCACGTCAAAATTGCGCCATTCGCGGCGGCGTGGCTCGGCACATTGCGAACGATTGTACCAAAAAGCGGCAATATTGTTTTCGTACCAAAAAAAAGCGGGAATCGCCAGTAACAAGACAAGCCAAATGAGGAGTTGTCTTTTCGTTGGGTGCGTGTTTTGTTGTGTCATAGTGATATTTAAGTCGCCATTACTGAGGGGTCGTAATTTAAGCAGCTTTTTGAAAATATTGATTCATCTTAGCATCCAAATGTTGCAAAAAAGATTGCCGTTCAGCCGCCAT
>JAYSRS010000618.1:0-26012 GCA_043720935.1 Saprospiraceae bacterium | reverse complement strand
ATAGATTTCTTTAGCACGCCTTTTTTGCGAAGCAAAAAACAGTGCGTATAAAATATGGTTTTATTTATTTCGCGTTTCTAAAAATTGAGGACAATATTAGGGCATTTTTTGATTGTTTTTTGGTAAAAAAAAGGTTTGGTCTATTGAAAATCAAAAATAGATTTACTTTGGTGTTTTTTTGTCATTACTCACCCGTGACGCGACAATGAGGGCGCGTTACATTCAATAAAAAAACGAAATTCAATGAAACAGAAGCAACAAATCATGGTCGTTTTGACGATTGTCATTTTTATTATTATCGGCTTGCGGTTTGCGGGCTATCGGGAGCAAATTCCATCGCCTTTATTGTGGGCTTTGGTGGCGGTGCAGTTGTCACTCAATTATTTTTGGAAGCCGCAAACACCTTGATTTTCAATGGTTTCACACAGAGTTCGCAGAGGACACAGAGTTTTTTTCCTAAAACTCTGTGTTCTCTGCGAACTCTGTGTGAAACCAAAAACCTTTATTTGACAGACTATCAACAAAAAATAATTGATGAAAGAAGTAACAAAACAACTGACCGAAGTAGAAAAAATCTTGGCCGACAAGCGTTTTCAGAAAATTTTAGGCGACATCTCAACCGAAACAGGTGAGAGCATCTCGCACGTGAATAATGAAGCAAAAAGCTATCTAAAAGAGCTTTATACCGAGCATCAGCCGACGGCAAACCTCTTGATGATGGAAGCGGCGGAATACATTTTGGGCAGAGGTTACGATAAAACGATAGATGTAAATCCCGATGAAATTAATCAGTTAGCTAAATTAATGCGGAAACATCCGATTGCTTTTGTCATGACGCATAAATCTTATGTCGATTTGTTAGTCTTGGCCTTGGTTTTAGCGCGACATGGTTTGCCGATTCCGTATATGTTCGCGGGGATTAACTTGGATTTGTTGGGCGTCGGCAAATTTGCGCGGCAATCGGGCGTCATATATATACGTAGGTCGTTCAAAGACAACCCGATTTATAAGGCCACTTTACGGCATTTTATTGCGTCGTTTTTGAAAAAACAAGCCCATTTTATGTGGGCATTGGAAGGCACACGCTCGCGGACGGGCAAACTCGTTTGGCCTCAAATGGGCATTTTGAAGTATATTTTAGAAGCCGAAGAAGATGCTAAAACGCCCGTCAAATACGTCCCCGTTTCGATAGTTTACGATTTGATTCCCGATGTCGCTGAAATGACGCAAGAAGGACGTGGCAAAGCCAAAAAATCGGAGGATTTGTTGTGGTTGGTCAATTATGTGAAGAAAATGGGCGGCAATTTGGGCAAAATCTCCCTTAGAATTGGCGAACCTGTTGACACATCACTCGTCCGAAACGCGCCGATTCCCGACGATGAAGACACCGAAAACGACCCCCTCAGTAAAGCGTCAATTTCTCACCTCGCCTTTGATTTGGTGCATCGAATTAACCAAATTACGCCGATTACGACGACTTCTTTGATTTGTAATTCACTGTTAAGTAAATTTGCATTGACCAAACGCGGCGTTGAAAGTGATGTCGCGCATTTGATGCAACTCATTGAAAGTCATAACAAAGACGCCTTAGTTGACCGTGGTTTGCCGATTGGCGAGAGCGTTCAAAAAGCCTTGAAATTGTTGGTAAAATCCAACGTTTTCCTACAACAAGGCGATGGTATCAACACCAAATATACGATTTCAAGAGAGAATTATCTACCCGCAACCTATTACGCAAATATGGCGGTGCATCACTTATATCACCGCGCTTTTATCGAATTGGCACTCGTCAAAACCGCGCAAACGCCCGTTGAAGAACGGCAATTGACGTTTTGGCAAGACATTATGACGCTGCGCGATGTCTTCAAATTTGAATTTTTTTATTCTAAAAAACCACAATTTACGAATGAAATTGAAGCAGATTTAGGCGCAATTCAAGCGGATTGGCACGAACAGATTTTTGAAACAAATGCCAATATTGAACACTTATTGACGCATCAAAAAATATTAGTCGCGCCCGTTTTGTTGTTCAATTACTTGGAAGCCTACCGCGTTGTTGCCCACGGTTTGCAAACTTGGGATACTGAACAGCCCTTGGATGACAAGAGTTTGCTCAATTTCTGCTTGTTTCTCGGCGAAGAAATGCACTGGCAAGGCCGCATCCGTAGAATAGAAGCCGTATCTAAACCGTTTTTAATGAACGGCATACGCTTGGTAAAAAATCTGAACTTGATACCAACGGAAGACAATCCTAAAATTGATGAAATTGATAATTTTATCAAAATATTGGAAGATATTGCCCTAAGAATCAACGCTTTGCAAGGAATTATTTTGGCGAAGCCCGTTGAATTGACCCCCGCAGTACCGATTGAGCGAGAAGTCGTCCCTGGGTCTAAAACCGAAAGTTTGACTAAATCCATCATGGAAGGTGAAGCGGGGCCGCACATCGGGGCGTTTTTCGATTTGGATAAAACGTTAATCAACGGTTTTTCGGCCAAAGACTTCATGAAAGCCCGACTTTTGAGTGGAAAAGTCACGACAAAAGAGATTGTCGCGCAATTTGCAGGGGCTTTGTCTTACGCAACGGATAACGGAAATTTTGCAAGTATGGCCGCACTTGGGGCGAAAGGCGTTAAAGGCGTTCGTGAGCAAGTATTTATCGAAGTGGGCGAAGAAGTGTATGAAAAAAACTTGGCCAAAGCGATTTATCCCGAAGCTAGGGCGATGGTTGCGGCACATATTGCTATGGGGCATACGGTGGCGATTGTTTCGGCGGCAACGCCTTATCAAGTTGACCCGATTGCTAGAGATTTGGGCATTGCGCACGTCATGTGTACACGGATGGAAGTGAAAGACGGCGTGTTTACGGGCGATATTGTCAAACCCGCTTGTTGGGGCGAAGGCAAGGCGTATGCAGGTCAAAAGCTGGCCGATAAATACCATTTGGACTTAGCAAAATCGTTTTTTTATACGGATAGTGCCGAAGATTTGCCGCTTTTAGAGATTGTCGGACACCCGCGTCCGATGAATCCTGATGCCAAATTATCGGCTTTGGCTTTCAAAAATGATTGGTTAGTCTATCGTTTTCAAGAGGAGGAACACTCAAAAGCGGAGAACCTTTTGCGGACAGGCTTGACGGTGGCCTCGTTTATTCCTGCCGTCATGACGGGATTACTGAGGGGTACGCAAACGATGTCATGGAGCGATGGGATTGATGGCTTGATGTCTGGTTTGGGTGATTTTGGGACATCCGTTGCAGGGATTCAGTTGGCCGTGAAAGGCGAAGAACATTTGTGGTCGCACCGTCCTGCGGTGTTTATTTTCAACCATCAAAGCAACGCCGATATGTTGATTGCGGCCAAATTGATTCGCAAACAAGCCCGTGGCGTCGCTAAAAAAGAACTGCAAAAGATGCCAATTTTAGGACAATTAATGACGGCAGCAGGGACTATTTTCTTGGATAGGGCGGACAAAGAAAAATCCATCGAAGCCATGAAACCCGCTATTGAAAGCCTCAAAAGTGGCACTTCCGTCATTATTTTCCCCGAAGGGACTAGAAGTTATGACTATACATTGGGGGCGTTCAAAAAAGGGGCGTTCCATTTGGCGATGCAAGCGAATGTGCCGATTGTGCCGATTGTGATTAAAAATGCCCACGATGCCATGCCACGCGGGTCTAATATTTTCAAACCGTCGTCGATTGAAGTCGTCGTTTTACCGCCGATTTCTACGGAAGATTGGACAGCCGAGTTTTTGAATGAGCATATTGCGGATGTCAGGGGGTTGTTTTTGAAGGAATTAGGGCAAGAAGCCTAGGCGTAATGGGCCACTGATTGGACTGATGCGACTGATTTGCTACGTTGAAAGAAGAATATCCGAAATAGACCCCTCAGTATTTTGGCCATTTTGATATAGATTTTCAAAATATTTGAAATAAAAAAATGAGAAGAAAAAAGGGGTGAAACGATGCGTTTATGTGGGTTTGTTTTAAATTTGTTGATACATTTCATTTTTTAACAATTTTAAAACATACTAAAATGCCCAATAGCTACGACCGTATTATTAAAGAAAACAGTGCGTTTCTTGTGCCAATTGTTGCGCAATGGTTTGGCGTCAACCTTGATAGAGTCGAACAGTTGAAAGAGAAGATGCAACGAACGCTTGAAAGAGAAGCCGATTTTTGCGTCAAAGTCTTGCATGACAGTCCCGAAGAGGATTACATTTTTCACGTTGAATTTCAAACGACTCCGTATTTTACAACTTATCGGGGTCTGTTTTATCGCGCTTTTTTTTCGCATACGTACAACTTACCCGTGCGTCAAGTTGTTATTTACATTGGTAGTGAACCACATCAGATTGTCACGCGATTAAACGAATTTGGCTTGGATTATTCCTTTGAACTCGTTGACTTTAACAGCCGTTCTTATCGGGAGTTTTTTTACAAAGATACGCCCGAAGAAATTATTGCGGCTATCTTATGCAATTTGGAAGGTGAAGACCCCGAACGTGTTATTGAGCAAATTATTGATAAAATCAGCACTTTTGGGCGTCATCGCGCCAACAAATGCTTTGTTCAGTTACAAATTATTTCAAACCTGCGTAACTTGCAGGATTTAGTCATTAAAAATCTTAGTCGAATGCCAATTCTAATTGATTTATCAAAAGACCCGTTCTTTGCCGAGCAATTTGGACGTGTAGAAGCCGAAAGTGAAGCTAGAGGTGAAGCTAGAGGTGAAGCTAGAGGTGAAGCTAGAGGTGAAGCTAGAGGTGAAGCTAGAGGTGAAGCTAGAGGTGAAGTCATTGGCTTGCTCAAAACAGGCCGCTTCTCAATTGAGGAGATAGTAGATTTCACCAAAACCTCCGTGGCCTTTGTGCTAGAAGTGCAAGCATACTTGGCTAAAAAAGAAGCAAATGCAAAAAAGAAGGAATGATTTTCCCATCCTCCTGCTTCGTGTGAAAAGCCGTTCTGACAGTTTCAGAACGGCTTTTGTGGTGTACATCTACTTGTATAGGCAACTGAAGTCACCTATACGTTTGGGTTAACCATTTTGTTAATTGCTCATAGACTTTTGGCGAATTTTGCAACTGAAAATGATACATTTTAGGCATTTGAACGTGGTTTTCGATGGGGAAATTAAATTCTGATGCGTTTTTAGAATGCGCCGTTGCACTGTTTGTCGTGACCAAAATATCGCCGAATAAATGCGTTAGCCAATGTTTTTCTTTGATAGTTAATCTGCCCGAAACGATGTAATAAGCGACGTTTTCCAAGATTTTAGGCGGTTTTTTGTTGTTTATCAATAATTTATCGGCGTCTTTATCCTTCCAATCTGCTTCCGTGAGATAACCAAAACGCATATCTTTTATCCCTGCACTGCGTAAATTCAAGACTTTGCCGACAATCCTCGTGTGCCAATTTGGTACTTTCTCTAAGATATTCGTTGTCAAATTGGCAAATCGCTCTAAAAATGAGCCTAAATGCGGCGTTGCCAAGAGAAATATCTGTTTCAATGCCTGTGTCCACGTCAAATTTTGCTCTTGTGCGATAGCGCAAGCACTGTGCGTTATTAAGCCGCCCATACTATGAGCAATAATGCAAATTTCTTCAATCTCAATTGGATAATGCACGACTAATTGTTCCAAAATAACGGCCAACAATTTACCATTATCCGAAATATGTAAACCCGTATTGTAACGTAGATAAAACGGCGTATAACCGAAGTCTTGTGCCAATAAACGGCCATAATCGCTTGAATCGGGCATTGTCCAAGTCCTTTCGTTGTCCGTTACGCCGTGAATTAAGACGCATATTTTAGGCGTTAAAGCGATGTTTGAATCCCCATAAACAGTCGTTATATTTTCTTTTTCTAAGACAATTCGCTTGTTGTTTAGATAAAAATTCATCTCAATACTGAGGGGTGTGTTTTGCAGTCGGTCGCCGATGACACCGTTCAATATGCTGACGCTGTAATCAGCTATTTGTTTTACTTTTTTTATGGATGTGTTGGACATTTTGATGGTCGTTTTTAAAGGAGTGATTTCTTTTTCATTTTCTCTTTACTTTTTTAGGGAATGAGGCGCAAACTTAGAAGGCGTGGCGTGAATGTGAGGCGTTTTGATTGATTTTTTTGTAAAAATGAGAAAAAAAGGAGTTTTATACTGAGGGGGTATCTTGAGAAGTAGAAAGGCAAACGAGAAGAAGATTTTTAAGCGACGGCAAGATTCTACTTCGTTGATTGTACTAAATTAGTAGTAATTTTATACTTTTGCAGTGCAATTCTTTTAGAATCATAAAAATAGATAATTTATATATGAATAACGAGACAATAGACATTGAATTACTGGATGAAACATCAAGTCTTGACGTCCTCTTTGACCCTAATCAGATTAACATCGTTAGCCCTCCAATGAACGTCGGGGACATCATTGACATGCTGGAAAATGGTGAAATTATGCTTGATACAGAATTTCAACGATTACCTGACTTGTGGGATAATATTAAAAAAAGTCGTTTTATAGAATCTTTACTACTGAAATTACCTATTCCTAAATTTTATTTTGATGGACATGACGACAACAAATGGCGCGTCATAGATGGTCTGCAACGCATTAGTACCTTTAAATCTTTTATGAAAGACACAATGCGTTTACAGGGTCTTGAATTTCTGAAAGAGTATGAAAACAAGACATTTGACGAACTACCACGTGAATTGCAACGCCGTATAAAAAGCTCCGCATTGACTGTTCATATTTTAGAGAAAGGAACACCTGACGTTGTAAAATTTCTTTTATTTAGTCGGATTAATCAAGGTAGCCTTTTGTTAACACCGCAAGAAATTCGTAATGCCATGCACCAAGGCAAGGCTTCTGATTTAGTTAAAGAGTTAGTGAATGGATCTAACGAAACAGGCCAATCTTTTGTGCGGGTTACTGAGGGTAAAATTCCCACGAAAAGGATGCAAGACCGTGATTTCGCGGCGCGTTTTGTCTCTTTTTATTTGTTGGGCTACGAAAATTATAAACCTGATTTGGATAGCTTTATGAATGCGGGTATGTCAGCTATTAATAATTTATCTGCCAATGAAGCAGAACGATTAAAATCAGATTTTCAGAAAGCAATGTTGACAGCTTATGCCCTATTTGATAATGATGCCTTTAGGAAAAGATTTAATGCTAATGACCATCGTAAACCTATCAATAAAGCACTATTTGAAGTATTAAGTGTTAATTTGGCAAAACTTAATGATTCCGAACGTGCCATTGTGTTAGAACAAAGTGTTTTTTTTAAAGAAAAACTAATGAGGTTACATCATACAACAAAATTTATTCGTTCAATTACACAAGGTACTGCTTTAAAAGAAAACGTAGAGATAAGATTTAAAGCAATTCAAGACCTTATTAAAGAAACTTTAGAAAATGCTTAGAGAAATACATATCCATAATTATAAATCGCATAAAGATACTGCTCTACAAATAAGTGGTATCAATGTCCTTTGTGGTCAAAATGGCGTAGGCAAATCGTCAATTATTCAATCCTTGTTGTTGTTGAAACAGACTTATGATAACAATCAGCTGGATAAGGTTCTGAATTTGAATAAACCTTTATGTTATATCGGTCGTGCAAAAGATGCTTTGTCCCAAAAAGCGGACACAGACACGCTGTCTTTTAGATTAATTGAAGATGATTTTGAAGGTTATTGGTGTTATGACATACACAATCTATCTTCTGATTACCTAAAATTAAACTCTCAACCTATTGAAAAAGCATCATTAGACCTAAGTCTTTTGAACAAACCCTTTATTTTTTTAAGTGCTTCTCGTTTAGGGTCTGGTGAAAATTACATAAGCAATGATCTTGCAGTAGAAATCAATAAGCAACTCTCTTTGGATCGAGGTAAAGGTGAATTAACGGCACAATTTCTTCATTTTTATAGAAAAAAAATGGTACTTAATGCCTTAAAACATCCCTCTGAACCTGTAAATAGCCTGCTTGAACAAGTGACCGCTTGGGAAAGAGAGATTAGTAAAGGTGTTAATGTTGTGCCTGTCAAAGTGGGCAATAATTACGAAATTAAATTCAGTTTTAATACACCCGATGGGAAAACCGATGAGTTTAATGCGGAAAATGTCGGTTTTGGTTTGTCTTATATACTCCCTGTACTTGTAGCTATTCTTTCTGCTGATGAAGGCAGCTTGGTTTTAATTGAAAATCCAGAAGCCCATTTACATCCTAACGGTATTGCCAAACTGACTGAATTATTAGCATTAGCTGCTGAAAATGGTATTCAAATTATTATTGAAACACACAGCGACCACATTATTAACGGTCTATTAGTAGCTATCAAAAATCAGCATCTCAAACCAGATAATACCAAAATTTACTATTTTGATAGAGATGAAACGCGCCACGCGACTACAATAACTAATATTCCTATTCGCCCTGATGGTAAAATTAAAAACCCGCCTGTAGGATTTTTTGACCAAATTGGAAAAGATTTAAGAACCCTAATGCGCTCTAACAATGGATAACTTTAATGTCTTTTTGCTCTTTCCTGTTGATGATATGGAAAATACTATCAGAAATGAAGTAGATTATCAAAATTATGTAAATACAATTGGCCACTTAATTGATAGAGCTGATTGTGAAAAAGGAGCAACCTTGTATTATCAAGGAAGTAATAAAGATGCGTGTATTGACCAACTCTCAATTATTACTGAAATGGGTTCTTTTTATTTAGAAAACCCAGAATTAGTTATAAATATGTTACTCACAAATGCAGAAGATTGGGAGGAAGAACCTAAACATCATGATTGCTTTTATGGGGTTTGGGAAACTGAAAACTATAATCATAAAACAGAATTTCCAAATGCAATTAAAGAAATAGGAGAATTTGTATTGCGTGAAGAAGGTAAATGTTTGTTATTGAATATTCATAGTAGCTTTAACGCCAAACAGCCTACTATTCGACTTATAAAAGATTCACAGACCCCTATTCCTCATCAAGAACTGCCCACACTTATCGCTGTAAAATATGCTATAAACTTTAAGGATTTAGAAAACTGGTTTCAATTCAATAGAGAACAACGAGTTTTAAATATTACAGACGAAAGACATAACGAAAAAAGCCCCAAATATATCAGAGGTAAATCTCCTCGTTTATATGATTTTAGACACACAGAACAACGAGGAATTGTCCAAAAATTGCTAAATACTGCTGTTACAGACCAAAGAAGCAAGGAAAGAGAAAGCAAGGATTTAATGAATTATGATGAAAATCAACAACGGTATATTTGGTTTGAGTTTGAGAACGCTAGTAATCAATATCATGCTTACCATCTTGCCGTTCCACGTACACATGAGCGAGATACAAAGGCAGAGAAAACTATTCCTTCAAGAGTTTTGGACATTCTAAAACTAAGAAATGAGGTAAGATGATGTCTAATTTTATTAAAAAAAAGCCGCCTCGACAAGTCATCGAAGCGGCTTTTTAACATTGTGGCGCGACGTTAACGTCGCGTTACGCTGTTGCAGCGGCTTCTTCGCGCATCATCCGCCCCAAAATCTTACCCAACTTCATCGCCAACGTAAAATCGCCATCAATTTTCAAGCGGCCTTGAATAAACGCCGTTTGAATGTCCAATTTGCCATTTTTGATTTTCATCAAATGTGCATCTTCAATCGTAAACGTCACATCGGGTGAAGCGGATTTTGACTTTTTGACTGAACCGGGATTTGTCGTTAAATCAATTGTCCAATCCGTTGGCACAGAACCTTTTACGGTGAATTGGAAAACGCCACCTTTGGGGGCTTCTTCTTTCGGTTGCTTCTTCAAAAACTTTTTCAACGACTCAAACAAAGGGTCTGATTCAGCTTTTTCAGCCGCCTTCTTTACTGTTTTAGCGTCTTTTTTAGGTTGATTTTCGGCGTGTTTCAAGACAGACGCCTCTAATTCATTCGCCGCTTCACGTATATAACGTGTGAACAAATCCAAGTCGGGCATCGAATTAGCATCTGAAGTCGGACTCACTGTTACCAAACCGTTGTAACTTAAAATGGTGATAATCAAGCCCATCCCGTCAATAATCGGCGCCATGCCCATAATCGTCATGAGCTTGTGGCCATGAATGTACAAAGGCAGATTCGGGCCGGGAACGTTGGTAATAGATAAATTGAAGATAGGACTGTGCAAATTTGAGACTTGAAACCGCGAATACAGCCGTGCTGCTTGATTCGCCACGCCAAAAGGCACAACTTCTGCCATGCTTGCCAAGGATTTAGTCCCAATCGCGCCTTGATAGGTTTTTCCACGGGCCGTGTTTTCGTGAATGACGTTCAGACGCTCAATCGGGTCTTCAATATTCGTTGCAATTTGCACCAACATCGGCACAATCTGATTGCTACCCGACCCCTCAGTATTGTCGCCCGTTTTGGTCGAAACTGGAATCATCGCCACCATCGGTTTCTTCGGCAACTTGTCTTTTTCTTGCAAATACCGCCGCAACGCCCCCGCACATATAGCGAGCATGACATCGTTCATCGTCGTTCCCATGATTTTTTTCAAGGTCAAAACCCTGTCCAACGTCAAAATCGCCGTATTCCACTTGCGTCTTGCCGAAATAATACCATTGATAGGCGTTTCGGGTGCAGTAAAAGGAGCTGTTGGTAAATTTACCTTCTGAACGCGGCTAAAAATGCCCGTTTTGAAAGTTGCTGTTAAAGCACTTGTTAGAATTTTTGGCAATTTCAAAGGGTCTTGTGCAAAACTCAACGAGCTTTTCAGCATCAAGGCCAATTCGTTAGGCAAAGGCTTGGGTTTGAAGGGTTTTGGCGCAGGAATGTCCTTTCTTTCTGACGATAAATCAAAAATAACACTCAATAATTCAGCCCCACCTACCCCGTCAATCGCTACGTGGTGCATTTTTGAAATAATCGCCACCGACCCTGGCGGCAACTGCGGAATGCTGTCCAAACCTTCGACAAACATAAAAGACCACAAAGCCCGCGACTGTTCCAAAGGCTCGCTGAACTCTTTTGAGGCCACATCGCGAAGTTCTTTCCAACCGCCTGGCTTTGGCAGGGCAATGTGTTTCATGTGCAAATCAATGTCGAAACTCGGGTCATCTACCCAATACGGATAGTCAATACTGAGGGGTACGTACATGAGTTTTTGCCGCATTTTGGGCATCAAATGAATGCGCGATTGAATGATTTGCTTGAAAGTCTCAAATTTCAATGAGCCTTCAATCACGGCAACTGAACCGACGTGCATGTGGTTTGTTGGGCTTTCACCGTACAAAAATGTGGCGTCCATGCCCGAAATCGCGTGTAAATTAGGATTGCTAAGCGTCTCTAATATTTTCTTTTTCATTGCTGTTGTTGGATTCTCCAATCTTAGTAAGCCTCCTTCTGGCTTACTAAGATTATGTTTAGTACGAAATCTTAGTAAGCCAGAAGGAGGCTTACTAAGATTGAATTTAATCGGGAGGTAAGGTAGAAAGTTTGCCGAAAATCAAGGGCATCTTTTAGAAAATTTGCAGAAAATGAGGAATTGGATTTGCCCGTTCATAAAATTAGCTTTACTTCGTCAAAAATTAAGGAGTGATAAGCGATAAGATATAAATGATGAGTTCCACCTCACAAACCTATCTAGCAACTTATAACTCATCACTTATAACTTATCACTTAAAGAAATGGCTACTAAAAAAGACGAAACGGCTTCTTTTGTCCTTCGATTTACCCAAAAAATCTTTCAAAACGAGCAAGACGAGCCGCAAATTCAGTGGCGCGGCAATATGCGACACGTGCAGAGTGGCGAAGAAAAAAAATTCTCGAAATTTGAGGAAGTGACGCAATTTATCCAAACGACTTTGACCGATTTGACGGTGCAAGCGATGGAACACAAGTCGCCCGAAGAGCAAAAAGGGATTCTCTCCAAAAGTTTCGACCTATGGAAAAAAATGGCGATGGAAACGCCCAAACTCGTCATGGATTCCATCAAAGACCCAAAAAAACAGGCGCATCACCTGCAAGAGCAAATTCAAGAACAGATGCACCAAGTTGGTGATGTGTTGAATCAAAAATTGGAAGATGCCAAGCAGAAATTAGAGGTAGATGAATGGCGTGGGTCGTCGAAATCAGATGTCACACGCATGATGAAATTATTGGAACAAATGGCCGAGCAAATCAATGTTTTGAACCAAAAAGTGGATAAATTGTCTAAAAAAACGAAATGAAATTATAATAAAACCTAACGCGGGTTTGAAACCCGCGTTAGGTTGGCATTTCGTAGCACCCCTCAGTATTTCCTTTATTTAAGTCCCTTTTGATGCTCAATTCTCTTGAATCCATAAAAGCAAAACGCCAAAACGCGTCTGTTCACATCCAAACATTGGGCGATTTCCAAGTTTGGCGCGACGGTTATGTCGTCTCGTCAAAAGATTGGGGGCGCGATAAAACGGTGCAATTGATGCAGTTTTTTGTTACGGCACGACATCGAAAAGCGTTGCACAAGGAGCAAATTATGGATAGATTGTGGAATGAAGACATTGAGACGGGCGACCCTTTTTTCAAAGTGGCTTTGCATGGCATTACGAAAGTGTTAGAACCCAATAAAAAAAGCCACGCTGACGCGCATTACATTGTTCGTCAAGGTGTTACGTATCAACTGAATTTAAAAGATATGTGGATTGACGCCGATGCTTTGGAGGCGTATATTGCTTTGGGCAATCAGTCCCTAAATGACGACCCGACGTTGGCAAAACAAGCCTACACGGAGGCCATTCAACTCTACGAAGGCGTTTATTTGCCCAACCGATTGTATGAAGATTGGTCGTCAGACGAGCGCGAACGGCTACAAGTTTTGGCATTGGGTGCAATTATCACATTGAGTGAATTGTTGTTGCCCGATAATCCCTTGGAAACCATCCGTTTAGCACAACAAGCCTTGCTAATTGACCCTGCTTGGGAAGACGCTTATCGTTTGCAAATGGCGGCTTACTTTCAAAAAGGCAACCGTCCGATGGCGATAAAAACGTATTTGCAATGCGAAAAAGTGTTGGAAGAAGAGTTTGGGATTGAGCCTTTGCCCGAAACGCGGTTGCTGTTGAAAACGATAAAAGGCGCGTAAGAAGAATGAAAACAGGCCCCTCAGTATTTCCCATCAAAAACCCCAAAAACGCTTGTTTTTGAATCCCAAACGCCCTTTTTATTAAAAAAACGTACTTTTGTGGTTCAATTATCTTTAAACGTATTCATTATGGGAAAAGAATTTAATATAACTGGGTCGTGTTCCCCCAAAAAACATTACATGGCTGATGTCTCCTCACAGTTAGAGGACACTTACGACATGATAGAAAGAGGTAAATATTTTATCATCAATCGCCCCCGTCAGTATGGCAAAACGACGACGCTCTACGCAATAGCACGAACGCTGCGGACGAAGCCCGATTATCTTGTTTTTAATATCAGTTTTGAGGGTCTCGGTGACTCTTTTTTTGCCGATGAACAAGTATTTGGCCAAGGTTTTCTCCGTCTTTTAAATGACCAAGCGGCGGTTCATTCACCTGAATTAGTGCCTTTTTTGAAACAAAAATCAATAGAAGTAGGTCAATTTGAAAGTTTTTCACGCATAATAACGGAACTCACACGGCAAACGGATAAAAAAATTGTGGTGTTGATTGACGAAGTAGATAGGAGTAGTAACAACAGCTTATTTGTCCTTTTTTTAGGCTTGTTGCGTAACAAATTTTTGCAACAAGAAGACTTGCCCACCTTTCATTCGGTCGTCCTTGCGGGTCTGCATGATGTGAAAACATTGAAACTCAAATTGCGTCCAGATGAAGAAAAAACCTACAATTCGCCATGGAATATTGCGTCACCCTATAACGTAAACATGAATTTATCGGCAAAAGCAATAAAACCGATGCTCGAAGATTATATCCAAGCGCAAAATATTAGCATGAATCCTCAATTGATAGCCGAACGTTTGTTTTACTTGACATCGGGCTATCCGTATCTCGTTAGTCATTTGTGTAAAATCATTGCGGAAGAAATAATGCCTACCAAAACAGTGAAAGAATGGACGGAAGACGACGTGTATAAAGGATTTCAACGCCTTTTAAAAGACGAAAACAACGCTAATTTCGATTCACTAATTAAAAATCTCAACGATTATCCTAATTTATATGATTTGGTGTACTCTATGGTCATTGACGGGCGCACCCTCCCTTACGACCGTAACGACGATAAAACAATTAATTTGGGGGTTTTACACGGCATTTTGAGGCGTTCAGAGACAGACCAACTCGTCATTCATAACCGTATTTATAGAGAACTCATTGCCAATATGATGATTTCAGAATGGCGAACGGGTAATTCAGAGAAACAAAATACAGATATTTTTGAAGCGATAAGTCAATACTATTTACCCAACAAAGGCTTGGATATGCAAAAAGTGCTAGAAAACTTCCAAGCCTTTATGAAAAAAGAATACAGCACCAAAGACCGTGCATTTTTGGAACGCGAAGGCCGAATGATTTTTTTAGCGTTTATACGGCCCATTTTAAACGGGGCGGGCTACGATTTTAAAGAGCCGCAGGTGTCGGAAGAAAAGCGTTTAGACGTTGTGATTACGTATCATCAACATTTGTACGTGGCAGAACTTAAAATTTGGCACGGGCCAGAACTCCACAAAAAAGGGTTGATACAACTCGCTGATTACCTAGAAACATTGAGTTTAGACACAGGTTATCTCCTTATTTTTGACCATAACGTAAAGAAATCATGGAAAAAAGATTGGATAACGGTCAAGGGAAAAAGGATATTTTGGGCAAAAGTATAAGCTATTTAAAAATTACTGAGGGGTCTGTTTCGCACGAAGCAGACCCCTCAGTATAAACACCCTTTTGGGCTTAATTTTGGTGTTTTATGTTACTTATTTCTCCTACAACGTATAAATAACACGCTTAACAAACACGTTTTGAAAACCGACTTTTGTCATTTATTGTGTGAAATGAAAAATTTAACGCAAAAATGTTTGTATGAACAAAATGACGTTTGTACATTTGATTCGATTTTTAAAGCAATACAAGCATTTTTTTATACAAACCGATGTCCGATTAAGGTACGAGCAGCACTATTTACAAGAAACATTTAGAAATATAATCTTACATAATGCGTTGTCAATCAACGCTAAAAGCGGGTTTATTCCTTCCTAAAATCACTCTCCGATAGTGCCTTCACTACCTAGTCAAAGCATACAAATCCCATAACGTCGTCACGCCCATGACACGGACAAACACTCGAAGCCTCGACGCCACCACGTTGCGTTGCCTTCACATCGCCGCTTTCACCTTATTGATGCTGCTTTTTTCGCAGACATCCACCACCGCGCAAGTTGATTGCCCGCTTTGCCCGACAGGCGGCGTCCGCGACACATTGCCCCCGCACATAGAGTGCTATCCCACCATCAAAGGTTTTTTAGATGTTACGGGTTATAAATATATGTCGCCCTTGACACCACTCACGCTTTTGGGCGATAATTGCCCCGTTTTAACCGTTTGGGCCACCCAAACCCGTTATTATTGCAAAGATATTGGCACCAAAAACATGGTTATCTCTGCCCAAGATTCCGCAGGAAACATCGCCCGTTGCACAACCCGCATCACAATTGTGGACACACTCCGCCCGATTGTACTGAGTTGCCCCCGCGACACGACATTCCGATTGAGCAACGGCGAATGTACGAGTCCACGTTTCAATTTTACGACCCCCTCAGTAACCGACAACTGTAAAGGCACTTTTCCGATGGTTTTGAAATCAAGTTTGCCATCGGGCAGCAGCTTTCCGCCAGGCATTTCGACCGTCCTTTTTGAAGGGACGGATTCAAGCGGCAACAAATCAACTTGCGCGTTTAGGGTGTCCGTAAACGATTACGTACCGACAGCGAGTAGCCTTTTATGCGTCGGTAGCCTCGATATTGGCCTCACGGAAACGTGTCAAACGACGCTCACGGCGCGTGATTTGTTGACATCAACAAGTTTACATTGCCTCTCTGATTACCGATTAGCCATAACGTATAATTTAACGACTGTAACCAACAACATCATTACGAGTGATTATATTGGAAAAATTTTACGCGCACAAGTCACTGATTTACAAACAAATAGCGGCTGTATTGCCACGCTCACCGTGCGCGACCTCACACCGCCGCGTATCGAAGCACCCGCCGATGCCGTCGTCAGTTGTAGCCAAACAAACGCCGCAGGATTAACGTTGCCAAGCGTTACAGGCTCGTTTCGCATCGTCGCTGAATGTTCAACAACTACGTCAAGTTACAACGATGTCGTTTTTGACGCTGCTACATGTAATGGCTCATTTGGGACAGCACCGACAGGCTTTCCGTTGCCAACGCGTTTTGATGCAACAAAAGGCAGTTTGGCTTCTCGGATTGTTGTCCGTAAATTTACAGTTAGAGACGCTTCCAACAATATTTCCGAAACTCAACAGATTATTTACGTTCAAAAAACGGCGTTAACGGCTGTCGTTTGTCCTACAAATACCTCGGTTCAATGTTCGAGCGGCGGCGTCAATACCCTACCCGATTCGACACTCGTCAACGGTGTTTTGGTACGTGGAACGGGCCGACCAGCTTTCGCAAATAATGTGGCGATTGGCAACGGCGGTTGTCGCATTGCTACGTCATTTACAGACGTAAAAACTTCAACCTCAACGGGTTATGTCCTCACACGCAGTTGGGTTATTAGCAATACGTGTACGGGCGAAATGCGGATGTGCGACCAAATTATTTCGGTTACTGACCAAGCACCCGTATTAACGTGTAAAACAAATTACAGTGCGGCCTTGCCGCTAGGGACAGGCATTGCGCGTGTCTCCGCAACAAATCTCGTCGCTTCATTGACCGACGAATGTACCCCCCTCAGTAATTTGATGGTTCGGATTCAACGATTGACGGGCGGGATGCCATGGCCTGATTCCGCAGAAATTACCTTCAATTGCAGCGATATTGGCACGTTTCCCGTGGAAATCATCGTGAAAGACGGCGGCGGTTTTATGTCAAGATGCCAATCAACGGTACAAATCAGCGACCCGAATTCAGTTTGCCGTGCGCCAACGCAACCTGCAATTTTTGGTAAAATTGAAACCGAAGAATTGAAACCTGTTAGCTCAAATGTCAAGTTACAAAGCGCGGTGAATCCAATGCTTTGGCAATTCACGCGGTCTTCAAATTACAGTTTTTTAGGTATGCCACGCGGCGACGATTGCAACTTGACGCCGAGCCGAGATTCAGATGTGATTAACGGCGTGACAACTTTCGACGTGGCCGTTATGAGCCGTCATATTTTGGATATTCAGCAGATAAATTCGCCTTTGAAGCAAATTGCGGGTGATGTGAACGCCGACGGCTCAATTGACGCCCTCGATATGGTGATTACGCGCCGCATGGTTTTGCGCCAAATGGACGCGTTCCCATCGAATAAATCGTGGCGTTTTGTGCCAAAAATCTACCAATTTTCTTCAACGGCGAACACCACACCTGCGATGAATTTCCCCGAATTTATTGCCTTCACAAACCTAACAGATACCGTTAGAACGGCTGATTTTTGGGCCATCAAAACGGGCGATTTGAATGGCTCGGCCAATGGTTCGTTCCGCGCCGATAATCCAACGGCAGAAGTGCGCGGCGGGTCTAATCCATTGATTATCAAGGCTAAAAATGAATTTTTAGAAAAAGATAAAACGTATGATATTGACATTGTGAGCGATAAAATGGACGCCGATGGTTTCCAATTTACCTTAAATTACGATAAAAATGCGATAAAAATTTTAAGTATTGAACAAGGCGAACTGTCTGATTTTACGCACCACAACTACGCGCTTTTCCCTTCGGAAGGCAAAGCGACGGTCAGTTGGCATGGCAGCCCCGACAGCAAAGCTCTTCCCATGAACATTTTCCGCTTGCGCCTTTCTGCCAAGCAATCGGGCCAACTCAGCGATGCGTTGCGCCTAACCTCCGACCTTACGCCCGCCGAAGCGTTTACCTTGGCGGGCGACATAAGGTCGGTCGAATTACGGTTCAATGGGGTTCAAAACAGTGATTTTACGTTGTTCCAAAACGAGCCAAACCCAACCGTCGGCGGCGAAACAAACATCCGTTTCCGCTTGCCCGAAGCGGGTGAAGTACGATTGACTTTATACGATGTGGCGGGTAAAATCTTAAAAACAGAGACACATTCGTTTGAAAAAGGCGATAATATTTGGCCTATCACGACCCCCTCCCTATCGGGCATCATTTTGTACCGTTTGGACACGCCGACGCATTCGGCAACGCGTCGGATGATGATTGGGCAGTAATTTCTAAGGCATTGCGAGGCACAAAGCAATCAGATTTCAATGGGGATTTGACGTAAAAAAGCCCATTCTCGATTTGAGAATGGGCTTTTTTTACGTCAAAATCAAAATTTTTCACGGCTCAAACACACCCTTCTGGAAACTGCATCGTCACACAATGCAACGACCCATGCTGATAAATCAAAGGCCGACAATCCAAACCGACAATTTCACGGTCGGGAAAGCACCCCCTCAGTATTTCGAGTGCTTTTTGGTCTTGCGGCACGCCATAAGTTGGCACTAAAACCGCCCTGTTGATAATCAAAAAATTGGCATACGTGGCGGGTAAACGCTCACCATCTTCGTCGTAAATAGCCTCAGGCATCGGCAACGGAATGAGGTTATACGGCGTCCCATCGGCTGTTTTGAAGGCTTTTAGCTCCTTTTCCATCGCTTTCAACGCCTTGTAATGTTCATCTTTTTTATCCAAACATTGAACGTAACAAATCGTTTTCAGGTCGCAAAAACGGGCCAAGGTGTCAATGTGACTGTCTGTGTCGTCACCTGCCAAATAACCGTTGTTTAACCATAAAATCCGATTGACGCCAAACAGCTTTTTCAACCGTTTTTCAATGTCTTTTTTCGACAAATGTGGATTCCGATTCGGCGACAACAGACATTCCGAAGTCGTCATTAAAGTCCCTTCGCCATCTGACTCAACGCCGCCGCCTTCAAGGACAATACCCGCTTTTTCAAGGGTTTTTACTTTGAAAACGCCTAAATTGTACATTTTTTGCGTTAGCAAGTTGTCATAATTGGCCGCAAATTTCAGTCCCCAACCATTGAACATAAAGTCTAAAAGCACAGGTTTTCCGTCTTCAAAAACCGTAATGCCGCCGTGGTCACGCGCCCATGTATCGTTGGAATCGAGTTCAACTAATTCAATCGGAAACCGATTTTCTACCGCTAAAACTAAGCTCCTATCGTCTCGTACATCGTACATCTCGCACCGTACATCCGAAAAGCGACCCCTCAGTATTTCAGCCGTTTTTGCCTTATTTTTGCAAATAACTATCGCTTTTTGGTATTGCGTAACGGCTTCAATCAAGCCCACAAAGCACGGCACAACGACATCAAGCATCGGTTGCCAATCAGAATCTTCGTGCGGAAATGTAAATTGAATGGCACTTTGCGCGGCCCATTCGCTAGGGAAATGTCTTGTCATTTTTAGACGATTTTAAATACGTTCGTTATACTTTGAATAAGAAAAAATTACTTTCTAGGCACAATCCATAGTTTTTCAGCTACAAAATCAATGGTCAAAATGCTTTGTTTGCGAAAAAAATCAATGCCTAACACACCATCGTAGGAACTTGTTAGCCCTTTTGCTAAAAAATCGTAGGTCAAAACCGAAAAACTTGTTTTGGTGATGCCCAAAGCTGTAAAATCTTTAAGCTCATACGTAGGCACGTCCATGATACCCGAGGCCGTTTCCACAGGTACATTATTTTTCATATCTTTTTCTAATGGAATTGGGCAACCCGCCAAAAACAAAGCATTCCAATCTATAACCGATTGAGACGCGGCAGTATCTAAGGCTAAGATTAGCGGATAATCTTTGATGTAGGCTTCAACGAGGATTAAAGCGTCATCGTCGCCCAAACGGAAGTCAAATTTTCTCATATTTTAGATAGGTTTGCTTTGGCGCACAACAAGGCCGATGTGCTTTTGAGGCAACCGTTCGCCCGTAAAAAAATGGCGTACTTGCTTGTGTTCTTTCACTAAATCACGGCCATTCAATGCCAACTGATGCTTATCGGGCGTGTTCAAGATAACACGACCGCCCAATATCTGCAATCCATCCGCTTTGGCATCTGCCAATAATACCCATTGATTAGGGTACAATTGTTTGATGGTTTCAACGGACAAATACGATTTATTGTCTTCTTTTTCTTTAACCGCTTGAATAAAATCCAATGACCGCAGATAGTCCAACCAAATTTTAATTTGGTCTGTCTCGGCGTCCTTAAATTGCACTGAAAAAGTAGCTGTCATTTTATAGTTTTTATTAATTTCGATAAAATATTTGAGCAAAAATACGGCTTTTTTGAGAAATATACTGAGGGGGGGCTTTTTTGTTTACATTTGCTTCCACAATTCTTATTTTTATTCACTTTTTAAAAACACATACGCAAATGGGAATCGTTCATGCGAACATTGAATTATTAAATTGCGGCGATATTGTAATGCATCGCCGTAAATACATTGGCGAAGAGGAGATTCGCCAAGTGACTATCAGTATGATGGTGGACTCGGGCGCACTCATGTTAGCGATAAACGAGGAAATTCGCCAAGCCTTGGGTTTGGATATTATTGACCACCGCGTATCGCAATTGGCAAATGGTATGCGCTTAGAATTGCCCGTCGCTGGCCCGATTGAAGTGCGTTACGAAGGTCGATTTTGCACCACAAATGCCCTCGTTTTGCCCGACGATACAGAGCCTTTGCTCGGTGCTATTCCGATGGAAGAAATGGATTTGTGGATTAATCCATCCCGAAATCTGTTGACCGCGGTGCATCCCGAAGGGCCGATTATGTCGTTGAGATAAATCTTTTTTTTCTAGAATTAGGATTGAAGGATTTTGAAAGATAATAAGGATTTTAGACGTGAACGGCGTCTGCTTCATGTGTAAAACCCTTATTATCTTTCTAAATTCTAATTATCTTTACATTCTGATGACTTCGGAAATTTCAAATTTCTCCCAAATCTCTCTAAAGCGAGTTGTCATTGCGAGGAGGAACGACGAAGCAATCTTTAAGTTTTACGCCCTCTGTTTCTTTAAAAAACTAACATAATTACTAATTTTAGTAAGAAATTCTGCTAAAAAACTAGAGATTGCTTCGTCGTGCCTCCTCGCAATGACAACGTTGTTTGGCATAGATTAGAAGTAAATTGAGATTTCCGAAGTTATCAATACGTCTAAAATCCTTATTATCTTTATAAATCCTTTCATCCTAATTCTAAAAAATAAATCATGTCCATCCTCGCTCAACAACGCATTCGCGAAGCTAAAGAGAAAAAACTAACCCGACTCGACATCGGCAATTGTGGCCTAACCGAAATAGTACAAAAAACTCCGAAGGAGTTAAACATGAATAGAAAAAATGAATGAAAGCGTCCGAAAACTCCGAAGGAGTTAAACATGAATGATGTGGTTATTCATGTTTAACTCCTTCGGAGTTGGGGAACACCTTCTTTTTGTTTTTCTATTCATGTTTAACTCCTTCGGAGTTGTTAAAATATCTGATATTCGCTTTATTTTGCGTTGATAATCATGAAATAGTGCGTTTTTACGCCTAAAATCTTTAAAATCTTTTCAAATCCTTTAATCCTAATTCTAAAAAATAAATCATGTCCATCCTCGCTCAACAACGCATTCGCGAAGCTAAAGAAAAAAAACTAACCCGACTCGACATCGGCAATTGTGGCCTAACAGAAATTCCAGAAGAAGTGTTTGAATTGACGTGGTTGGAGGAGTTGATTTGGGGAAATGCTTTAAATGAATTTTCTTTTGAAAAAAATGAATACGAAAAAAAAGAATCTGAAAATAGAGGTGAGTCAAATAATCTTAAATTTCTTTCTCAAAATATAAAATTGTTGAAAAATTTAAAAAAATTAAATATTTCGGGTGGACAATTAAATGATTTGAGTCCTTTAAAAGATTTAGATAAACTGCGTTTACTATGGATTGATAACACAGATATATATGATTTGAGTCCCCTGAAAAGTTTAATAAACTTGGAGCAGCTTTCAGTTCACCAAACACAGATTTGTGATTTAACCCCATTAAAAGACTTAATAAACCTAAAATTACTTTTCCTTGATAATACATTAGTAGAAAATTTAGAGCCTCTTCATAACTTAATTAACTTGACGAAACTTACTATTTATAATACCCATGTGAATGATTTAACTCCATTGAAAAATTTGATAAACCTGCAACAAATCGATATGGAATTCCTAAAAATCACCGACTTGACTCCATTAAAAAACTTGATAAACTTGCAAGAACTTGATATTTCTAATACACAAATTGGAGATTTAATCCCTTTGAAAGATTTAATAAATTTGCAAGAGTTTTCTATATGGAATACTCAAGTAATTGATTTAACTCCATTAAAGAACTTAAAAAACTTGCGGAGACTTGATATGCCAGAAACTAACGTGAAGGATTTAAGTCCTTTAAAAGATTTAATTAATTTACAAGAGATTGATATTTCCAATACTTTGGTTAATGATTTAAGCCCCTTAAAGAGCATTTTTGAAAGTAACCCTAATTTTAGATTGCATTCAGATGATTGTCCTTTAACTAATCCGCTTCAATATATTGTTGATAAAGGAAATGAAGCAATTCTTAAATATTGGTCAGAGCATACAACAAGTAGTGCTAAACAAAAAAATAACGAAGCTATTTTAAGGTTTAAAGCAGAGCAAAATCGAGTAGGAATCAAAAGAGTTAATGAAGCGAGGATGTTAATATTAGGTGAAGGATATTCGGGCAAAACAACTTTAAAAGTTAAACTCATTGACTGTCACTCTCCTATACCAGAACCAAATGATACTACATTAGGTATTGATATTGAGCCTTTAATGTGTAAAAATACTGAGGGGGAGGATTTTATGCTGCAAGTGTGGGATTTTGGCGGCCAAAACATTCAAAAATACGCGCATCAATTTTTCATGTCGGATTCGGTGGTGTATGCCGTTTTGTCGAATACGCGGGAACAGAACCCGAATTTTCAATATTGGCTCAATATCATTGAGTTATTGGGCAAAGACAGTCCGTTTTTTATTGTTCAGAATGAAAAAGACGGGCATAAAGAGCCGTTGAAAGACATCACGCAAATCACGGAGCGTTTTCCGCAGACCTTCCGAGGGGTGGAACAATTGAATCTTAAAAATGCGGCGACCGACCCGCTTTTTGAGATATTGAAACAACGCCTTTTTCACGCCGCCACGCAATTGCCGCATACGCAAAAGGAATACCTCACGTCCTTCGTGAATGTCCGCAATCAATTGGAAAGGCTGTCTAAAACCGCGCAATCCATTCCTTTCAAGCACTTCAAAGACTTGTGCAAAGCCGAAGGCATTGAAGATGTCGAATTGATGAACGATTATGCCCGAACGTTTACGCTCTTGGGCATTGCGCTGCATTTTGCGGACGATGTGCATCTCAAAACGCAGGTTTTTTTACGCCCAAAATGGATAATTGACGCCCTTTTCGCGCTTTTGTACGCCCCCGCCGTGGCCGAATCGGCAGCAAAACAAGCGGGCCGTTTTTCGACCCGCGACGTGGAAAACATCTGGACCGACGCCGATTACGAAGGGATGCACGGCATTTTGTTGCAATTGATGGAAAAATTTTATCTCTGCTACGCCATTCCGCACAGCCCCGATTACATTGTGCCACAACGACTGCCCGTTCGCGCCGAGCCGTTCATCCCGACGCCCGACGCCACGCACATCCTCTACCGCTACAAATTCCTCCCAAGCGGCCTCTTGACGCAACTCACTTGCCGCTTGCATACCCGCATCGAAGGCGAAAAAGTGTGGAACGATGCCGTTCAATTTCACGCCAAAGACAGCGACGGACGCGTCTTTGTCCGCGAAAACAACGCCGACAATTGCATCGAAATATTCGGTTTTGGGCAACAAAAAGCCGATTTAATCAACACCGTCGTGGATACTATGGATGACATCCACGACAACAGCAATTTGAAAGGATTGAAAGAACGGTTAGAAAAACTCGTCCCTTGCCCCTGCTCGACGTGCGCCGATAAACGGGCAAAACAAGAAGATGCTTATTTTTTTGATTACAATTTTCTTATCGAACTCCGACGCGACGGCGAAACCGAAAGCGACCGTTGTAAATTCAGTAAAAAACGGTTTCTGATAACAAAGATTCTCAAACACGCGTCTATCCGTTTGTTCAAAATTGAAGCGATAAAAGACCTTTTGACAGCCGATAAAATCGAAAAAGCCCTCGATATACTGAGGGGCCAATTTCAAGACGACGACGAGGTGATTGTTCAATTGTCAAGGCTCACGCATAGCAATCGAGAGCGTTTGAATGGATTAATGAAGGAAAACGACTATTCGGTGGAGAGAAACCGTATTGTGAAAGCAGTTTTGGGGAAATTGAAAGAATGGGCCGGAACGGCTGATTGAGAATGTGTCGCGTTTATTGTTTTATATTTACGCCTTGATTTTCTTAAAAAGCGCAGCAATCTTGGCTTTGAGATTTCAGGCGGCGGCGTAGCTGCCAAACCTCGGTAATATTTAAATTTTCTATCAATTTTTTACGCGGTATAACCGCAAAAGAGCTTGTTTTGCGGTTACACCGCATATAAAATTAGACTTTTATGCTTAGTGTTACCAAGATTTTGCAGCTACGCCGCAAGTTGACACCGCAGCAGAAAGTGTTGCAAAAGAGACCCCCTCAGTATAAAACCCTATTTTTCACAAACAGAACCGAGAAAAAACGATGGACGAACTCAAAAGAAAAATTGAAAAATTGTATGATTTTGCGCTCAATAATCCTGAAAACGAGTTGAAAATCATTGAAATTACACGCATTGAAAAGGAGTTGGCGGAAGCAATTCTGCTAAAAACGGGTATTGATTTATCAGATTTCATAATTGCTATTGACAATTATGGTATCAAACATACAATTGACAGGCATGGTGATTCTAAAACAGAAGCACGTCACGGGCAAGTCGCTATCGTAAAAAGCGATTTCATTTTGATTGAAAAAATCGTTCGAGAAGCGGACTCAATTAAGTATGACCCACGTCAAAAAACGCCACAATCAGTTGTAATTGAAACATTTATATTTGAAAAAGAAATTGATGATGTTTATTACGTCGTGAAAGATGTGCGGCGCGTTAAAAAGAGTGGAAAGAAAAACACATTGATTTTTCAAACGATGTACAAAAAAAAACGTCGCACACTATAAAAGCGTACAACGTTTTGAAACCGACGCCGAATGCACCTTCAAGTTGAAGTCCCTCGCTCAAACGTCCAAGACGTTTCAGTTTCATGCTGCAAAGTTAAAGCATTTTTCCAAAATTGCAAACTTTTAAAAGCAAAACCGACGCCGAATGCCCTTATAGACGAAGTCCCTCGCTAAAACGTCCTAAACGTTTCGGTTTACAAATGCAAAGTTAAGTATTTATTTCAAAAGCACCCCCTCAGTAAAAACGTGATTTTTTAACTAAAAAACAGTAAAAAACAATGGCTATTCCTTTCAAATTGATGTACAACCGCTATTTCCAACGGGGAATTGGCGTATTTTTTATTCTTTTCTTTTTCCGATTAGTGTATGGTTATGTTGAAAAAAACAACAACAATGCCGTTAGCTATAGCGGTGATTTTTTTAGTAGCATAACGGATTTAAGGAAAAATTACGCTTCTGAAAAAGGGGGAAATGACATTAAATTTTCAGCAAACCCAAGCGCGACGCCGAGTTTTAGTTCCAATCAAAAATATGAAAAAACGGCGTCAATTAAGTTGTAGTTATTAAAAAGGTCACAACCCTTTGATTTTCAAAGTATTGTGACCCACCATCATTGCAAAAGATTATGTTTGCGTTTGTAAATAATT
>JAYSRS010000617.1:0-8629 GCA_043720935.1 Saprospiraceae bacterium | reverse complement strand
ATTTAAAGCATTGATAGTCAATGGATTGATAACATTTGAGAAATTTTTTAAATTTCTTAAATGTGTGCAAACTGTAAAATGATAAATGAAACATCCCGATAATTCCGAAATATTTTGCTGAAAATACTGAGGAGTAAAATCAAGCGTGTGTACACCGCTTGGTACACTTAGAGCACACATTGAGCAGTAAAAAACGAGTGATTTTTAAGTCGAAAATATTAGAAAACAGGTGGCGCACGTAGCGCGAGGGACGCCGTTAGAAAACGGTGATTGATAGGGAAAACGCTGTTTTGGGACGCAATAGAAACCCCAATTTGAAGCAATCGAGCGATGATTTTTTGAATAAAAAGAGCAACTTTCGGCAACACTTTTTGCCAATCGGCGGCGTGATTAATGTCCGACTTTTCTGATAAAAAAACGGGTGGTGTGCCTTGGTTTTCGACGAATTGAACAAGCTGATTGAACACATTATTTGTCTGCCAATCAAGATGTTGAAACGCCGTTTTTTGAAACACAACGCGTTGTAAACCAATAAGATACGCGCCGCCGTCGGTTGTTGCGCCAAATACTGAGGGGGTCGTTTTTAGCGCGTTTTTAGCAACTAAAATATCCGAAGTATTAACCGTCAAACAGTCGTTACCAATGGCAATAACGCGCTCAAAACCGAGTGCAAAAACATCTTCAAATGCATTAGCAAAACGTTCGCCGAAGGTTGTGCCACGTTGTTGTTTTTCAGAAAAAAAGAAAGTGGGTAAATCGGTTTTTGAGACTACTTTTTTTGACCGATTGATTAAAAATGACGCCACGGACTTAGCCGAACGCGGGTTCGTACTAAGTGGTTTTTCGGCAGCTTCGGCGGTGGCGGAGCGACTAAAAAGGAGGATGGCTGTGTCGTTTTTTATCATATCAAATTTTAATAGTCCAAGTTTGGAAGGCGAATATATGTACGAGTGAAATAAAAGTTTGGTTTCCGCTCTTTTAATTTTCTAGGCGTTGACTTGCTTAAATCAAAAATCAAAACGTGGCCAGACAAAGGAAAGAAGATAGTATCACAAAGATATAACAAATAGTCAATTGAAGTTGTGAGAACAGTTTCATAACTTTACGAACTGCCGAGACCATTTTTTACTTATATTGTAAATTAGAACTAATATATAAAAATTTGATTGTTAATTATTTATATTAATTTTAAGATTATCATCCATGATTTTATGCGGGTTTCGCCAAGTAGTTTTGCCAACGATGGGCGTGATTTCTGCCGAAAAATCGCCTTCTACGGGCGCGTCGAGGGTTAAAAACAGGTCAGATACTGAGGGGTGCTTTTCTTTTAAATTTCTTTAACAGCATCAAATTTTTAATTTTGCATTTTTAATTTTTAATTGGACGAAATGGACTTGAATTTCAAAGAATTTGGCGCGGGTGAACCGCTCGTTATATTGCATGGCTTGTTCGGCACGCTCGACAATTGGCAGACGCTGGCACGACAGTTGGCAGATAATTTTACTGTGTATATCGTTGATTTGCCTAATCATGGCCGTTCTCCGCATACAAAAGGGGAGTTTGATTATTCCGAAATGTCAGATGCCGTTGCCGAATTTTTAACCAAAAATTGGATTCACGAATGCCACTTGATTGGGCATTCGATGGGTGGAAAATTGGCCATGCAATTGGCGTTGCAACAGCCCGATTTGATAAAAAAATTGGCCGTTATTGACATCGCACCGAAGCAATATCGCGGTGGGCATGAAGCTATTTTCAGAACACTTTTAGCACTTGATTTAGATACTTTGACAGATAGAAAAGAAGCTGAAGCTTATTTAACAAAAAATTTACACGAAGAAGGCGCGGGAACGATTCAATTTCTCTTGAAAAACCTGTCAAGAAGGTCAGATAGTGAGGGGGGCGGTTTTGAATGGAAAATGAATTTGTCGGTGCTTTGGGCGAATTATCCACGCATTTTGGACAAATTGGAAGGCAATACACCGTTCACTAAACCGACGCTTTTTGTCCGTGGTGGCGCATCAAATTACATAAAAGACAGCGATTTTGACGTCATTTCGCAACTTTTTCCCAATTCTAACATTCAGACAATTGACGGCGCGGGGCATTGGGTTCATGCGGATAAACCGAGGGAATTGTTGGCCGTTTTGAAGCAGTTTATGGGGTAAACATTCAAAAAGACACATGGTTTTCAGTTCGGTTTGGTGAATGAAAATGAAAAACGCGTGTTGCCCTTCATCAATTGGAACTTTAAGTGACTCCCTCAGTATAAAATTGTTTTTTTGTTTAATTTTGCTAAAAAATAAGAATAATGGAAGCTGTATTAAAAGTAAATCCGTTGGAATTCAACGAAGTGATTTTTCAGAAAATCAGAAATTTTGCCCAAAACGGAGAGTTTGGTGAAATTGTTATCAATTTTCTACCACTTAAGACGAGCAATGGTTTTAAGCAAAAAGAAACGCGTGAGGAATATTTTGCAGACTTAAAGCAATCGCTTGAAGATATTAAAAACGGTAACCTTATCTCGTTCACGGTTGAAGAGTTTGAAGAATTTATAAAAAAATAACTATGAGAAACATACAATTTACCCCGTCTGCTTTTCAAATTTACCTTGAATGGAGGTCTGAAAATGATGATATTTTCGAGAAAATCAACACGCTTATTAAAGACATACTAAGAGAACCTTTCAAGGGGCTTGGTAAACCTGAACCATTAAAAGGTCAATGGCGCGGCAGTTGGAGTCGTAGGATTACCCAAGAGCATCGTCTCATTTATAGAGTTGAACAAGATTCAGTAATCATTCAAAGATGTCGCGGACATTATGATGATTAACCTTTTAATTCATTGAAAGTCAATACATTGGAACATTTAGAAGACAAACCCGACCACGACCCGACCGCTGCCGACCGCAAACGCGACCACATCGAATTGGCGTTCAAGTCGCAAGTCCCGAATCTCGATAGACGATTCAGTTATGAGCCACTTTTTGCGGCACATCCTGAACGTGGTACCTTAAAACCGTTCGATTTTCTAGGAAAAACCGTCAAAACGCCGATGTGGGTGAGCAGCATGACGGGCGGCACGGCTCTCGCACGGACGATAAACCGCAACTTGGCGACAGCTGCCGCCGAATTTGGTTTTGGCATGGGCTTAGGCTCGTGTCGGCAATTGCTGTACAGCGACGAGACGTTCGAGGACTTCAACGTGCGCCCGATTTTAGGCGACGGCGTGCCGCTTTTTGCCAATCTCGGCATCGCGCAATTGGAGTTATTGATTGACAGAAACGAGACGTTTTTGATTCAGAAAATGGTCGAAAAACTCCACGCAGACGGCTTGATTATCCACATCAATCCGATGCAGGAATGGTTGCAACCCGAAGGCGACCGCTTCAAACGCGCCCCGCTTCAAACAATCGAAACACTTTTGCAAACGCTTGATTGCCCCCTAATTGTAAAAGAAGTTGGTCAAGGTTTTGGTAAAGAAACGTTGAAAAAACTGTTTGAATTGCCGCTTGCGGCAATTGATTTTGCGGCAGCAGGTGGTACATCGTTCTCGATGCTCGAATTACTGAGGGGGTCTGATTTTCGTAGAGATACCTTTGGCGGACTCGCCGCAATCGGTCATTCTGCTGTCGAAATGGTGGGTTTTACGAACGAAATTATGGAAGAATTAGGCGACCGTCGGCGTTGCGGACAAGTGATTGTGTCGGGTGGTATTCAAGATTTTTTAGATGGATTTTATTGCGTCAAAAAACTACCAATTCCCGCCGTTTATGGCCAAGCATCGGCCTTTTTGAAGCACGCCCAAGGCGATTATGCAACTCTACGGACGTTTGTAGATGCTCAAATTCAAGGTTTGGAACTCGCAGAAGCGTTTTTGAAAGTACGTTAGGCATCTTGCACGACATAGACCACTGATTGGGCGGATTTGACTGATCAGTGGTCTATGTCGTGCAAAACGTATCGCGTAATTAATCATAAAATTGAATTTTTAACACGTCGGAAATAAGCATTCTGACTAAAATAACACGGCAAATACGTTTGCCAAATCTGATACAATGAAAGTAAATTTTGCTAATTATTTAAGTCGTTTTCCCGAAGTTGAGTTACCCGTGACGCTCAGAGACGACTCTAACCATGATTTTGAAGGCAACGACCCGCTTCAAGCCGAGATGATTGAACAGTACATCACGCGTTACGAAGCCGTCGAAATGGATGAGTTTACGGAATACATTGCGTGTTTTCGATTAGCGAAAACATACGATTTTCAAACAGTTGTGTACTGGAAAGCGGCTTTATTGAGTTACGATTTTGTTGTCGCCACGTATGGTAAAGAAGGCAATATGATTGATAAAAAAGCCATTGCGGGATTGAAAGTTGAGGGTCAAGACATCACCCGCGTCATTGCGACGATTGAAGAAGATTTGGCGATTAATGTTGCTGAAGGGATGGAAGTCAACGGCGGTGATTTTAGTGCTGATTCAACAAAAGCGCGGCGTTTTCAGATTATGGAAAGCGGTTTGATTGACCAAGAATACTAGTGGAATTTAGGATGGGGGGGGCGGATTTCGGTTTGATGCTGCTTAAAATTTGAAATTTTATACCCCTCAGTATTTTGCGAAAAAATGAGTGATTTCGATAACAATTTCTACTTTAAGATGTAAGGTTGCGGCGTCGCTGCAAAACCTTGGTAATGCAAGTACACAAGCTCAATTGCCCCTGCGGTGTAACCGTAAAACCGTCTGTTTCGCAGTTACACCGCGTAAAAAAGTGGTTGATTGTCCTTAAATATTATCGAGATTTAGCAGCTATGCCGCTGTAAAAATCAAATTGTAAATTGTAATAATTGTACATTTTTAATTCACAACACTCATATTATCAACACAATGAAAGTTATAGAAAAATATAATTTGTCGAAAGAAGACATTGACCGCATCGTCGAAATGGCTTGGGAAGACCGCACGCCTTTCGAGGCGATTGCGTTCCAATTTGGGGTAACAGAAGCCGAAGTGATTGAGCTGATGAAGCACGAGATGCACCTCAATAATTGGAAAAAATGGCGCGCCCGTGTGCAAGGACGCGGAACAAAACACCGTGTTTTGCGTGGCGATGGTGTGTTGCGTTTTAAAAGCAAAATGCAGCGCGGGACAGGGAATCGGATTTCTAAGAAAAAGTATTAGAATGTCAAAACGTCGGCGAGGTTGCAACCTCGCCGACGTTAGAATTTGAAGGCATTTTGCAAAAAAATGTGCTCAAAAATCGAAAATATCAATAGCCTTCTTAGATTTGACGCAAATTAAAATGAAGTAACGCTATGGATATAAATTTTAACCACGCTCGTTACAAAGCGTATGAGGCCGCCGAATGGCAGCAAATTTACTTTGATTTAAAGACAGGAGGCTTTGTTGTTTTAAATCATAAACATGGTAAATATGAAGCAAAAGACAATTTAAGAACGGCTTTACGGTTAGCAAAACAAGGTAAAACAGTTGAATTGCTACCTGCTTACAACACGATGTTGTCGGCAGATGCTTTTATTGATGACGATATTTGGGAGCTAAAAATGCCAAATGGCTCTCGTTCGAGTATTCAAAATAGACTTAGAAAAGGGAAAAAACAGGCAGGAAATACCTTATTGGCTATTCAAAATAATGACTTTGAATGGTCGGATATTATTAGTAGTATGATGAGTTGTGTCAACACTGATACTAAAAATTACTTACAAAAAATTGGGTTGCTGTTGCCTGATGATACTTACATTGAGTTAACGAGAGAGGATATCAAAAAGCGTAATTTTCAAAATATCACGGATTACCTTGAAAAATAACCAACGGCGGCGCAACTTTCGTCACGCCGCCGTTGTGTGTGGTTCTCCTTGGAGATCCACTGCAAATGTACAAGGAAAATTTGAAAACTCAATACAACACCTTATTTTTCTTTAAAAACGCGTATTTTTAAAAACGATAAGTATGAACAACCGCACGATACAACGCATCGTTTTGCTCGGTGCACTCGCCATTATCCTCGTTATTGCCTCCCAAACTTATTGGGTGATGCAGGATTATAGCCTCAAAACACGGGATTTTGACCGCTCCGTCAACATCGCTTTGCAGAACGTGGCGCGGCAATTATCAAATGTCAATCAGACCGTTTTGCCGTCGCAAAAACTCATAACACGTTCATCTTCAAATACTTATGCGGTTAATGTCAACAGTCAAATTAGTGCGTCGAACCTTGATTTTTTCCTTCGAAAATATTTTGATGAAAATTCACTGAACGAAGATTTTGACTATGCGATTTTCGATTGTCACGACGAAAAAATGATGTATGGCAAATATGTTAGCTACACGGCAAACGCTGATTCGTTGCGCGTCGAAAAAAACGACCCTTTCCCTAAACTCAACGATGCAACCTATTATTTCGTCGTTCGGTTTCCCAAACGCTCATCTTCTATCTTGAGCAATATGCGTTTGACGCTCGTCTTTACAGCGATTTCCTTGCTAACTGTTGTTTTTTTTATCTATGCTTTGACGGTTATTTTACGTCAAAAACGCTTGTCGGAACTGCAAAAAGACTTTATCAACAACATGACGCACGAGTTCAAAACGCCGATTTCGACCATAAAAGTCGCGGCAGATGTCTTCGCTGCGGCTCCCTCAGTAGCGAGCGACCCGCGGCTTGCCCGCTACGCGCAAATCATCCGCGAACAGAACAATCGGCTCAACACTCAGGTTGAAAAAGTCTTACAATTGACCCGCATTGACCGCAATACTTTGGACTTAAACAAGGAAATTATCAATGTGCATGAATTGTTGGAAACCATTTTGCCCACAATGCACGTAAAAATTGAAGAAAAAGACGGTATTTTAACCCAAGATTTGGCCGCTACTCAACCATACATAAAAGCGGACACTTTACATTTAACGAATATCATCCATAATTTGCTTGACAATGCCATAAAATATAGCAAAGACGGTAAGCCCGATATCGAAGTTCGGACGGAAGATAAAGATAAAAACGTCCGTTTAATCATTGTTGACAAAGGCATTGGCATCGAAAAAGAACACCAAAAGAAAGTATTTTTTCGTTTTTACCGCGTGCCGACGGGCAATATTCACAACGTTAAAGGCTTCGGTTTGGGGCTTTTTTACGTCAAAAACATCATTCAAGCCCACAATTGGCACATTCAATTAGACTCTGAATTTGGTCAAGGCACAACGATAACAATAGACATAGCGAAGGTTTTAGACACTCACGTACCTTTAAAAGCTAAAACAGAAGATGTATTTGCTTGAAAATTTCAAGAATTTCAAATTTCAAGAATTTCTATCTTGAAATTTGGCCTCTATAAAATTTGCTTGTCTTGAAATTTGAAATTTTTGAAATCTGAAATTCTAAAAAATATTCCTAAAAAATAAAAAAAATAGAAGATGAAAGCACACCTTTTTTATGTCGAAGACGACGAAAGCCTAAGCTTTGTCACACGAGACAACCTTGAATTGCAGGGTTACAGCGTAACGTATTGCGAAAACGGCAAACAGGCGATGGAGAAAATTCGGGAAAATAATTTTGATTTGTGCATCCTCGACGTGATGTTGCCCGACACGGACGGCTTTACGATTGCGGAGGAAATTCGCAAATTCAATACGCAAGTGCCGATTATTTTTCTCACCGCAAAAAGCATGAAAGAAGACCGCATCCGTGGCTTGCGGCTCGGGGCGGATGACTACATGACTAAGCCGTTCAGTATCGAAGAATTGATTTTGAAAGTGGAGATTTTTTTGCGCCGTTCAAAGATTGCGACCGCACCCGTTCCGACGTATTTGACGGTCGGTAATTATTTGTTAGACCATAAAAACCTGTTGCTCAAATTTGGCAAACAAGCCAAAAACTTGACGCAAAAAGAGGCCGATTTGCTCAAAATGTTCATGGAAAACAAGAACGAAGTCATCAAAAGGTCGTATATTTTGGAAACGCTTTGGGGCGAAGATGATTATTTTTTAGGGCGTAGTTTAGACGTTTTTATCTCGCGTTTGCGAAAATATTTGAGCCAAGACGAACGGATTTCGGTTGAAAACATCCACAGCGTCGGTTTCAGAATGAAACTTGAAGAGTAAAACAAACAGAATTATTGGCTTTTTGTCGCCAAATACTGAGGGGGTGTTCAATGTCTAAATCTTTAAAAATTTCTAAACCGCCTTGATATTTCAAACAAAATTGGGCTATTGTCTTGCAAGACAGTAGCCCAATTTTGTTTGAAATATCAACATAAAAATTTGATAATCAATTTATTATAGATTTGACATTTTTTAACAGCAATTTTCGCTTTGGAATTTTCACAGCGGCGTAGCTGCCCAATCTCGGTAATAAAATAAACAAACCCACAATTTTAAATGCTGTGTAACCGCAAAACAAGTGGTTACGCGGTTACACCGCTTAGAAAAATCAGCTTTTGAGTTCGAATATTACCAAGATTTTGCAGCTACGCCGCAGAGAAAAAGTCAAAGCGGAAATTGCTGCTTTTAAAAAAGTGGCTCTTTGACAATTTTAGCGGGAAGTGCATTTTTGTCATTCAGAAGGAATCTCTTTCTTGTGTGTTTTCTTCAAAATAAAGCAAAAATACAGCAAAT
>JAYSRS010000616.1:0-8633 GCA_043720935.1 Saprospiraceae bacterium | reverse complement strand
CTTTTTCCATTTGTCCCAACTCTCGAATGTACAACGCATTTTCTTTTAAAAAAGCCATATCTTTCTGTATCATTGGGCTCAATGTTTCCCACTGGGCTAAACACTTTTCTGCCCAATTGACACACGGGAAAATATTGGCAAATCGAAGTTTACCACGCATACTGGGCGGCATAAAACCACTCTTTTCTTTACTCAAATAATACATCTTTCGTAATTGACCAATCAGTTTGCGAAACGACTCAAACAACGCTTGTTGACCATAAATGCGCTTCAAATGGTTCGCTAAAACATGCGTACAATCCTCTATATGCACAAATTCGCCCCCTTTGTAAGCCTTTCGTAGGTTTGTGCCTTCATCGCTCACAATGTACGATACCGCCCTCTTTTTTCGTATATGCTCCAATTCTAACTCAATACCCTCTGATTTCCACTCTTTGCTTACCCCTACATACAATACCTCAACATCGGAATGATTAACCGACCGTTTATCGGGTATCAATGCCTTGGAAATACCCAATATCAACAAGATTTTATCACTTCCAAATACGATGCTTTCGTCCACGTATAATACCTGTTCTCCTGCAGCATGCCCCGCCGATTGAACCCGATAATACCCGCTCTTGCATACCCAATTCCGAATACTTGAATGACTCGGAACCCGCCCCGATGCCCCTAAATATATCAGCATGCGGGCTATGCAATGGCGGCTACTCCGCAAACTCATTGTCCCATATTTCTGAAGCTCAATGCACAACAATATCACCGCCAAGGTGTATTGATGGCACTTTGCTTTCTTACCCTCGGGGGAATCAGGCAAATGCTCTTTTTGAGTCTTCTCTTTATACTTGCTTTTCCATAAATCCCGACTCTCCGTTAGCTCTTTATTCCGCTTTGTTAAGCGTTTTATTTCCAAACCCCGTGACTTCGCTTTTATTTTCCAAGTATTCTTACTATTTTTATCCCGTCTCTGGGACACGTTCTCCTTATTCTTTGATGTCTTCACAGCACAAAAATAGGGGGAACTTTTTTTATCTGTTTGTACAGCCTAATTTTGTCATTATCCATCAGCGTGTCAACAGAAACACCAAAGCTAAAACTTTGATATTCTAAATCCACAATGCGGAGTTTTGAAAGATTTAAAAAAGACTTTAAAGCACTCTCTATTTTACTTGTCGGTATATTTAATTCCGTAGAAAAAAAGGATGAAAACTTGATTTTTATATATTCTTCGTAAGAAATGCTTAGATTTTTCAAGAAATTCCAAACCGAAGACACTTCTAAAGTTTTATTATACTTGACTTCATTTGACTGAATTTTAAAATAAACAGCATTGGTTTTTAATACTTCAAGGTAATTTCCGACATCAAAAAACAGTTGCTCGGGTTCTTTTTCATAGATGCCTGAAATGGTTCGGATAGAAAAATCAAGTGATTCTTTAAAGTCCTTCGCCTCAAGTGCATTCGGAATAGGCAAAAGGTATTTTTCATCAAACCCCAACGTTTTAGGTGGTTTGAAAAATATAAAACGTTGATTGGCACGAGTGTCTTGCCAACCTCGTGTTTGAAGAAATTTTATAACATTACTATATGTTTCAGTTGCTAAAGTCATATCTTATTTAGTATTGTAAGTCAAATAATTGTTGGATTGAATCAAAGGAAAAACGATTTTTCAAAGGAATTTTTATGCGAATGCTTGATTTATTATCTGTTTCATCATCAATATCGGAGAGTAAAAACCAAAACGCATTTTTCCTAAGTATCAATTCATCATCTAAACAACTTACCCAATCTTTTTTGTTTTTTGGTAAAATAAAAACAATTAATACTAAGAAATTAACACCTTTTAAACGAAAAATTAAATCATTATAAGTCTTAGCCTCTAAATCATATTTAATAAAATCACCTTCAATTTCTACGGATTCCTCTGTAGTTGCTTTCAGTTGAATATCTATTTTTCTACCTGATTCTTGATACCTCATATTATTTCCTCGATTCATTTTCGTCACTTCTATAACCCGACAATCTGTTCCATGATCTCGTTCAGGAATTTCAATTTTATAGCCTAAAAAATTAGCAACACTTTTTACATAGGAGCGGGATAGTTCTTCTTTTATTTCGTTTTCTGTCATAAGAAATTTGAAGGTATTTAGTTAGTTTACAATAGTAACGTTTTGTTTATTTTGTTGGTGCTTTGATAAAAGAAATTTTAGTTGAATCAAAAATAAGATTTTAGTTTCAAATAAAAAAACAAAATGGACGATACCCCTCAGTATCGTCCATTATTTTTTGTAAAATATTGATTATCAATTGTTTATGACAGTTTGCCTACATCTTTTTTTATTGTAACTCATTGATTATTAACGTTTTATAAAATATTTTACGCAAAATTTAGATATTTTTCCATTCTAAAAACTCTTTACTATAAATTTGCATCTCTTTTTAAAAAATTATAGAAATGAATGTATCTCTTAATTGGCTGAAACAATATATCGCCATTGACAAAACACCCCTTGAAATTGAAGGACTTTTAACCGATTTGGGTTTAGAAGTAGAAGGCATGGAAGAAATCGGCGGCGTAAAAGGCGACCTTGAAGGCGTAGTCGTGGGGCATGTGGTGTCGTGCGAGAAGCATCCCGATGCAGATAAACTTTCTTTGACAAAAGTGGACATCGGAAAAGGTGACCCCCTAAGTATTGTGTGCGGTGCCCCCAATGTTGCGAAGGGGCAGAAGGTAGCCGTGGCAACCATTGGCACTAAATTATATTTTTCTGACGGCAAAGAATTGACCATAAAAGAAGGTAAAATTAGAGGCGAAGTGTCACAAGGCATGATTTGCGCCGAAGACGAATTAGGCTTAGGCAACGACCATTCGGGCATCATTGTTTTGCCTTCGGATACGCCCATTGGCAAGCCTGCGATCGAGGTATTTAAGATTGAAAAAGATACAATTTTTGAAGTTGGTTTGACTCCCAATCGCTCCGATGCAATGTGTCATGTAGGCGTGGCTCGTGATTTGGCGGCTCGTTTGACGGTGCATGAAGGCGCATGTAATGTGACTATGCCAGACGTATCAAAATTTAAAGTAGAATCTAATGCGTTGAAAATCAATGTTTTAGTGGAAGATACTGAGGGGTGTCCTCGTTATTCGGGCGTGTGTATTAAAGGCGTGACGATTGGCGAATCGCCTGATTGGTTGAAAACCCGTTTGAAAGCGATTGGCGTGAATTCAATCAATAATGTGGTGGATGCAACCAATTTTATCCTCCACGAACTCGGTCAACCACTCCACGCTTTTGATTATGATAAAATTGGAAAACAAAGCATTGTCGTAAAAACGGTTGCTGAAAATACACCTTTTTTGTCCTTGAAAAAAAATGAAACGGGTGATTATGTCGCTTTGAAATTGAAGGGAACGGATTTGATGATTTGCGATGGCAACAACGAAGGGATGTGTATAGCGGGTGTTATTGGCAATCCTACTGAGGGGGTTTCGACGACCACGAAAAATATATTTTTGGAATCAGCCCACTTCAATGCCAAGCGTTTACGCATTACGTCTTTTCATCATAATACAAGAACGGATGCTGCCAAAACTTTTGAAAAAGGCACTGATCCGAACTTGACTTTATACGCCATGAAACGGGCGGCTCTTTTGATAACGGAATTGGCGGGCGGCGAAATTGCTTCGGATGTGATTGATATTTATCCACAACCCATTGAAAATCAACGAGTTGCGTTGTCTTATAAAAATATCAATCGTTTGATTGGACAAGATTTAGAAGCGAATTATGTCAAAAAAATATTGGCCGCTTTGGAAATGTCCATTTTAAACGAAAATACTGTTGACGAAGGAAATCCCGACACAGGCGGGAAGGGGGTAACCGTTTCAGTACCAACCAACAAATCAGATGTATTGCGTGAGGCAGATGTGATTGAAGAAATTCTACGCATCCACGGTTTCAACAATGTGCCGATGCCGAATCAGATTCGTTCTGCCATTACTGAAAGAGAAGCGATTGATAAAAATAAAGTTAAAAATTTGACGGCAGATTTCTTAGCCGCTAATGGTTTTAATGAAGCCATGAGTTTGAGTTTAAGTCAATCAAAATTTTATATTTCGTCAGAACTTGTTGATAGTGAACGACTTGTGTATGTTAATAATACATCAAATGTTCATCTCGACATCATGCGCCCTACCATGTTGGTGGGTGCGTTGGAAGCTATTACACACAATCAAAATCGTCAATCGGCTGATTTGAAATTGTTTGAATTTGGTAAAACTTATTTAACCAAAGAAGATAAATTTGAAGAAACAGCGCATTTAGCTCTTGCCATCACGGGCAATAGCGAAGGCGAAACGTGGCGCACGAAAGACGCAAAACCCGTTGATTATTTCACCTTAAAAGCATCTGTAAATGCCCTTTTAAGTCGCTTAGGCATTGGTGGTTTTCAAGAAACGGCGATTACGAATACGCAATTGGCTTTTGGCTTGCGTTATCACCGTGGCGCACAAATTTTGGTTGAGTTTGGTAAAGTCCAACCGAAGCTTCGTAAGTCTTATGACGTAAAACAAGATGTATATTTTGCTGATATTCAATGGGATAACATTCTAAAAGCCTTAAAAAATGCTAAAGTCGGTTATGAAGAAATTAGTAAATACCCATCCGTGCGCCGTGATTTGGCTTTGGTTTTAGATAGCTCCGTAAAGTTTGGCGACATTGCTTTGACGGCTCAAAAGACTGCAAAAAAACTCTTGAAAGACATCAATCTTTTCGATGTTTTTGAAGATGAAACGAAATTGGGCGTAGGTAAAAAATCGTATGCTGTCAGTTTTATTTTTGAAGATAAAGAGAAGACGTTGAACGATAAGGAAATCGAAAAAGTAATGGAGGAATTGATTAAAACTTATGAATCAAAAATGGGTGCTTTGATTCGCCGATAAATTATTTAAGCCCTTACCCCTCCAAGAGTTTGAAACTCTTGGAGGGGTTTTACTACTTAAAAACTCGCCCCAATACCCAACCCCATATACTCCGCCGCAATGCGATGCGTTTTCAAATAACTGCCTACAAAAAAACGGGTTTTAGGTCTGCCAATGGGTGGGAAATGATACCGCAAACCAATTTTATTGTACCAAACAGCTGTTAATGCAAGGGCTGTTTTAGTGTTTAAATAGATACCCAATTGCGCCCATACACTAAAATTTCCAAAGAAAATTTCATCTCCAACGAAGACCGACCAACGGCTTGCTGCCCTATTTGCATCCGCTTCTGTGAAAACTGTTGCTGAATGTAAGCTCCAATAATACGTGGATTTATCATATTCATAATCAAAACCCAAAAGCACTTGATTGACTTTGCTCGTGCGATAAAGCCCACCCACAGACATATAGTAAAATGGATAACGAGGGCCTCTCAGTACACCAGGCTCCACATACGCCATGCCTGCGTGCATGCTCACACCAAAACGCCGCTCTGGTTTGCTCGATGTATCACGATGCACATACCCCTCCTTATTTACGTGATTCGGTTGCCATTTTACGCCAAATTGCGCTCCCCCAATATTTATTCCGAAATTGGGTTGCTGAGAACTGCCATTTGAATAATGCGTAAAGCTCAAACCAAATAAAATTTGCCAATTGCGATTCACTGAATATTGATTTTGCCATTTAAACTGCGCCGTACCGTTCATATTTGACCCAACGGCATTGTTATCAGGGTTTGTCAAGGCATCATAATAATGAGTCAGATAAGCCAAACCCAAGCCTAATTGCATCTTACTTTGAAACTTTTGACGCGTGATTAGATTTAAATCAAAGGTCGGAAACAAGCCAAAAGCCTTACCCAAAGATTCACTCCCGATGTCGTAATACACAAAAGACACGCCAATAGCAGGGTAATTTAGCCACTGATGCCACGCCTTTTGACCATATAATTGCTTCGTTACATGAAAATCGAATCCAATACTGAGGGGGGGCGAATCGAAGCGCAATTTGGGTGTGTGCTTCACCACTTTTCCAAAATAAACACTACTCTCTAACGAAACCCCTTTTGGCAATTGCGCTTTCACGAAAGGCAAACAAACATAAATAAAGCAAATCCAAGAAGCGATTTTTTTATAAAACATTGGGAGCAATTAAGAATTAAAAATTAAATGTAACGGCGGTTTTAACCGTCGACGAGTGTAAATCATTGTAAATCAATAAGTTATGTTTTCTGCGGCGGTTAAAACCGCCGCTACAATGTCAACTTTTTGTGTAAAAATGAGTCCAATTATTCGTTTTACAAAAAAAAGACAATACCTTAACTTTTCGATTGGTTAGATGACTTATTTCAAAACCCAAATTGTACTTTTGCCGCATGGAAAAAAAGTTTTACACATCTACGAATTGGTTGCCTTGGTTGGGCGCAGGCTTTGTGCTATCAGTATTTTTATTTAGCTACATCAGCAATTGGTTTTTGTTGGCGTTCCTCTTGATTTTGACCTTCCTTCCTGCCTTGGCGGTACGTTTGACTTTGAGGGGCTATTTCGTCATCGAAGGCAATAAGGTTAAACTTTGTTATGACCGCAAACAGAAAAGAGATACCAGTAATGAAATTCCTTTGTTGCAAATTTCGGAAGTACGTAGAGTCGGCAAGTCGGTGGTCATTTATTATGGTTCAGGCAATGAATTTTCTTCTCGCATACATGAAGCGAAGGATTTTGTGGAGCTGATGTTGAAGTATAATCCGCAGATTAAAATGTTGGATAAATAAATATATAAAACCCTTGTAAATCAATGACTTACAAGGGTTTTTAGTGAAATACTGAGAGGGTAACTCTAACCCACAAAGCTCTTATCTTTTGCATACGCCCCCGCATACATGAGCGCGCCGCCCGCTAAACCTGCATCTTTTACAAGCCCATAAAGTGCTTCGTGACGACCACTGAATATCGAAGGAACATAAATTAGTAAAACAAAAGCCAAGCACATGACGGCTACCAAAACGGCTCCTAATTTGTCATACTTGCCAATAATAACACTGAGCACGAAAGCCAATTGACATATACCTATGAGAATAATCCAAAATGTTTTGACTGGTAAAAAGCCCGGTACCATATCATCAAATTCTTTGTAACTCATAAGATGATTGAAACCGTGTAATGCGAAAGGCAATAGAAATAGCCATTTTCCGAGTGGAATTAAATTTCCCATATTACAGAAATTTAGAGGTGAAGAAATTTGGTTTTTGGTAAGAAAGTGTTCTCATTGAAGTAGCTACGAAGTTAACTAAAATCAAAGAGAAAGTCAAGTTTTTCTTTGTTTATCAATATTTTATAGATATTAATTTTTATACATGTTTATAAAATAATAAACTTTCTTTTTTGTCATTCAGTAAGAATCCTTTTTGTGCTATTTTATGACAAAAAAGGATTCTTGCTAAATGAAAAGGGATTTTTTTACGCATTACTAATAACAAAAAATATAAGCAAATACTGAGGGGAGGGGGTCACTCTCTCTTCAACATTAATTCCAAAATAGCTGCCGCCGCTTTTGGAATCACTGTTCCTGGTCCAAAAATACCTGCCACACCCGCTTCATACAAAAACGTGTAATCATTTGGTGGAATCACACCGCCCACAATAATCATAATATCACCTCGACCTAATTTTTTCAATTCCTCTATCGTTTGTGGCACGAGCGTTTTATGCCCTGCAGCAAGGCTTGAAATGCCGATGATATGCACGTCATTTTCAGCTGCTTGACGGGCTGCCTCGGCAGGTGTTTGAAAAAGCGGCCCCATATCCACATCAAAACCCAAATCGGCAAAACTTGTGGCGATGACTTTTGCCCCTCTATCATGCCCGTCTTGACCCAATTTCGCTATCATAATGCGGGGGCGGCGACCTTCTTTTTCCGCAAATTGGTCGGCGAGTTGTTGGGCCTTTTTATAATCTTCGTTGTGCATACTCTCTTGACTGTAAATGGCTGATACTAAACGAGTTGTGGCTTGAAAACGTCCAAAAACGATTTCCATAGCGTCTGAAATTTCGCCCAAAGTGGCCCTTTTTTTGGCACATTCTACGGCGGCTTCTAAGAGATTGCCTTCGCCTGTTTGCGCAACGTGCGTAAGGCGTTTTAGAGCGTCAAATACTGAGGGGGCCCTTCCTGATTTAATTTTTTGCAGTCGAGCAATTTGACTGTCTCGCACGGCTGAATTATCGACTTCTAAAAGATCAAAACTCAAATCATCGTCGTTTTGGAAAATATTGACACCCACTATTTGGTCTTTGCCACCATCAATGCGAGACTGTTTTCGAGCCGCTGCCTCTTCAATCCGTAGCTTGGGCAAACCTTCTTCAATTGCCTTTGCCATGCCGCCCATTTGCTCCACTTCTTGAATCAAATCCCACGCTCGTTTGGCTAATTGTTCGGTCAAAAATTCGACATAATAAGAGCCGCCCCACGGGTCAACAGCTTTTGTAATATCGGTTTCTTTTTGAATAAAAATTTGGGTATCCCGTGCAATTTTTGCGGAGAAATCAGTGGGCAGTGCAATGGCTTCATCGAGTGCGTTTGTGTGCAGACTTTGCGTGCCGCCGAGCGTGGCCGCCATTGCCTCTATGCACGTGCGAGCAACATTATTGAAGGGG
>JAYSRS010000615.1:0-3040 GCA_043720935.1 Saprospiraceae bacterium | reverse complement strand
GCCGTAATTTTGTACTAATTAGACGTGCGAATCCTACGGATTCAGGAAAAATCGCTTTGTTTACTTTCTATAAACGTGTAAATCCTACGGATTTATGAGGACAAAAAACGTGTCGGTAATGGACAGAGTTAAAAACCTCGACGACGTTATAAAATACTGAGGAGCCTAAATTCGGCTTGAATAATCCACTCTTTTCTTACCTTTGCCGCATGAAAAATAACGACATCTCGCCTAAAATCCTCTTGAATCTAGGAATAACGGCCTTAAATCCAATGCAAGAAGACGCCTTCGAGGCGATTACTCATAAACCCAATGTCCTGTTACTCGCGCCGACGGGTTCGGGCAAGACATTGGCTTTTTTGTTGCCTATATTAAATTTATTGAATACAGAAACCATTGGTGTTCAATGTTTAATCATTACGCCGTCGCGTGAATTAGCGATTCAGATAGAAACCGTTTGGAAAAAAATGGCGACGGGTTTTAAGGTCAATACCTGCTACGGCGGCCACTCTATGCCGATTGAAATCCAAAGTTTGAGCGAACCTCCTGCCCTATTGATTGGTACGCCAGGACGGATTTTAGACCACATTCACCGCCGTTCTTTTACCTTAAATACCACCAAAACGGTTGTTTTAGATGAATTTGATAAGTCATTGACCTTGGGTTATCAAGAAGAAATGTCGGCGATTTTAGACCGTTTGACGCGTTTGGATAAGCGCATTTTAGCGTCAGCGACGTCTAATATCATCATTCCTGAATTTACGGGCATAAAAAACCCTAAAATCGTTGATTATACTGAGGGGGTCGAAAATACAAACGACGGGCTTGCGGTGAAAAGCGTGATTTCTTTGTCGAAAGATAAAGTGGAACGGCTCTTTGAATTGCTCTGTTTTTTGGGTGCGGAACAAACAATTATCTTCTGCAATCACCGCGACGCCACCGAACGGACGGCTGAAATACTGAATGAAAAAGGCATCGAAGCGGCCTATTTCCACGGTGGTATGGAGCAAGTTGACCGTGAAAAAACAATGTTACAATTTAGGAATCGCAGCATTACGTTCTTGGTTGCCTCCGATTTAGCGGCGCGCGGTTTGGACATTCCCGAAGTTAAACACGTGGTACACTATCAATTATCCATTAAAAAAGAAGATTATACACACCGCAACGGACGTACTGCCCGTATGAACGCAGAAGGCACGGCTTACTTGATGCTCTACGACAACGAACCCGCTCCCGCCTACATTACGCAAACGCCCGAGGTGCTGAATGTGCCAAAAAATTGCCCCGTTCCACCGTCGTCGGAATGGACAACTTTGTACATCAGTGGCGGTAAAAAAGATAAAATTAGTAAGATGGACATCGCGGGTTTCTTTATGAAAAAAGGTGGTTTGACAAAAGATGAATTGGGCTTGATTACGATTATGGATTTTATGTCTTTCGTTGCCGTCAAAAAGAGTCGTGCAAGAAAGTTGTTGTCATTGAGTCAAAATGAAAAAATGAAAGGGGCGAAATATAAAATCGCTTACGCCCAAGGTGGAGAGAAATATTAAATGGTATCACGGACTTCAGTCCGTAAATGTTTAGAACAATTTACGGACTGAAGTCCGTGATACCATTTTAGAGCAAAAGCCTTACAAAACAATGTTTTGTAAGGCTTTTTGACGTTTTATACTGAGGGGGCTATTTTTAGTTGGTAACTAAATTACCCGTTTTTCAATAAGCGTTTTTAGTATTTTTAAGACTTTAAACACATCAAAAACCTCATTGTTCGTCGTCGCAAAAGGTGAAGCGATTGTATAATTTTTATCTTCCAAAACCAAAAAATACCAGTTTTGACCAATGACATAACAGCCAAAAATCGGTTGTCCTATCTCATTATTTTTAGCTTGACCTACCAACATAGCGGCCAAAACTTGACCAATCGGGTCGCCACTGCTATCGACTTCGGGCTTGTGTTCATGAAAAGAGAAAAACGGAATTTCGGGTTCACGAAAACCCGACGCCACAAAAGTATCAGGTTTGCCACTCAACATAACATCTTCCCCGTGCATATCTTTTAGCGTCGCATCCAATAGTCTTTCAGCAAAAATATTGATTTTTTTAGATGAAAACGTAACGAAACTCATCAATGGGCCAATAAAATTAAGTGCCAACTCCTGTTCATTCCACGCAAAAATATTGCGTTTCATATTGTGTTGTAGGCTCTCGATAACGGCGATTTCAAAGGGTGTTACAGTCATTTGACCACGCTGATTGAGCCAACTGTCCAAGACATCGGAGTTTTCGCTTTGCTCTAAACCGAACATTTTGTCGAGCATCGCAAGGCTACATTGCTTAAAACTATAACTTTTCATTGCTTTTTTTTGCAAAAATACGCTAAATTTTCGATTTTTTGTACAAAATACTGAGGGGGTCTAAAAATCTTTTTCCAAATTATAAGGCACTAAATGCGTTTTGATTAACACCCCATCCACTATATCATTGCCCTCAATAACCTCTTTATTGTTAACTTCCGATTCAACAAAAACGAGATAAATGCCTGAGTCGAGATTTAAACTTTTAACGTATTGAGCGAGTTGTTTCTTTCCTCTTCTGAATTTGACAATATCGCTGTATATTTTGGCTTCTATAACGTATTCTTGATGATTAACGTTGACTATCAAATCCGTTCGCCCAATACCTGTTTGTGCTTCGATGTATGTTTTACCGTCCACCATGCTTAAAAAGGCGGTCAAATACGTTTCAAAACTGTAAACCAACGTTGCTTCTTTGAGCGTGATGTAACGGCCTTTTTTATTTTTCTCCCTAAAATAACGAAATTTTCGCCGCAAAGCGTAGGCTTTATAGTTCTCAATAACGGCTTCTATGTCCAATTTTCCTTCGGGTGAAAAATAATCATCAATGATAATCGTGCTGCCGATACGGTCTAATTCGCCATTCATGTAAGGAACGTTAAGTAAATAAAAGCGTATTTTACTGGCTCTTTCTCGCTGCGCTCGAAAATCGCCATCTGAAGGATTTTTTAGGAGGCAGCTTGTTT
>JAYSRS010000614.1:0-3042 GCA_043720935.1 Saprospiraceae bacterium | reverse complement strand
CCGCAAACAGGTTTTGGCTCATTTAATCAACGCCTTCGCAGCAATACAAAACCCGAAATCTGGACACTCTCCGAGCCTTATGGCAGCCGAGATTGGTGGCCAGGAAAGTCGGATTTGATTGATAAAATTGACTCTATTGATGTCATCGTTCAATGCCCCCCCCCCTACCGCGTCGCTTCTAACGGTTTGTTAATCAGAGAATTAAGCATTAGTGACACCTCTAAATTGTTTCATTGGCAACACCGCTACCCGATTGTGAATTATTTGGTCGCTTTTGCCGTCACGGACTACGTTCAGTACATCGACAAAGCCAAATTGTCGCGGGGCGATTCAATGAATATTTTGAATTACGTTTATCCCGAAACCCTCACAGCTTCGCAAGCGGGAAGCGTCAAAACGGCTCTTGCCATGCGCCTTTATGATTCTCTTTTTGTCGAATATCCCTTCAAAAAAGAGAAATATGGCCACGCGCAATGCGGCTTTGGCGGCGGACAAGAGCATCAAACCATGTCATTTATGGGTAATGTAACCGACCCTGGATTGATTGCACACGAATTGGCGCATCAATGGTTTGGCAATAAAATCACGTGTGGTTCGTGGAAAGATATATGGCTCAACGAGGGCTTTGCGACCTATTTGACGGGCTTGTATTGGCAATATGTGGAGCCGATTTGGTGGCGAAACTGGCTTGTCGTTACCCAAAATGACGCCACACGACAGACAAACGGGTCGGTCATTGTAGATGACACGACGAGCGTTAACCGAATTTTCAACGGCACATTGAGTTACAACAAAGGCGCACGCGTTTTGCATAATTTACGCTTAAAACTAGGTGACGCGGCCTTTTTTAGCGGCATTCGGCGGTATCAAAATGACCCCGCCGTCGCTTATGGTTTTGCGGTAACAGCAGATTTGCAACGGAATTTAGAAGCGACAAGCGGTCAAAACTTGACAGAATATTTTAATGATTATTTGTATGGGCAGGGTTATCCAAGTTTTCAAGTGGAGTATTGCACAGATGATACGCCTATTCCCGTTTTTTTAACCATAAAACAAACGCAATCACACCCCTCCGTATCTTTATTTGAAACGCCTGTTCAAGTAAAATTTATTGACAGAAGCAGAAATAGGGATACAACGCTTGTTTTCAACGTCACTAATAGAAGTCAAAGGTTTACGGTTGACTTTGGGCGGTCAAACTTTTTAAGTCGCGTTGACAGTATCGTATTTGACCCCGATTTATGGCTGTTAGCGCGGAATAATACCGTTACTAAAACAAGCTGTGTATCAACACAAGAAATTGACAATCAATGGATTACGCAGCTATCACCCAACCCTGTAAAAGACAATTTGACGCTCAATTTCAGAGGCGATAAATCTGAATTATTGGCGGTAGAAATTGTCAATCAATTGGGTCAAGTTGTGTCTAAAAGGTCTATCAACGCCAATTATGGCGACAATTCAACGACGATAAATGTCAACGATTTGCCGAATGGTTTTTATGTATTGAAACTCTCCACGGCGTCGAGAATTGGGGTGCAGAAGTTTGTTAAAAATTGATATTTTAGCTTAGACAACGTCGTCGAGGTTTGTAACCCTGTCCATCACCCACAAGTTTTGAATCCGTTAGGATTCACACATTTATAGGAAAAAACGAACTGATAGCATCCCGAATCCGTTAGAATTCGCACGTTTGTTCAAAATGTGCCGAACTTTCAATGTGCGAATCCTAACGGATTCGGGGAACTTTCGCTATTGTTTTATCTATAAACGTGCGAATTCTAACGGATTCGAGCTTTAAAAAAAGATGTGGGTAATGGACAAGGTTCGTAACCTCGCCGACGTTTTTAAATAAAAGACACCCCCTCAGTATTTTCGACATTCATTGGTCTTCAATTGCATTCATTTCACAAAAATATTAGATTTAGCGAATTTTCGCTCAATCATTTCAATTAGTTTACGGATATTCGCCCTCGCTAATTGCGGCGTAGCTGCAACATCTCGGTAATATACACCTATGTAACGAATTGACTATGCGGTGTAACCGCTCAATCTAATGCTTTGCGGTTACACCACAGATAAAAACTAATAGGAAATCCGTATGTTACCAAGCTATTGCAGCTACGCCGCAATTAGATACCCCTCAGTATTTTCACCCATTTTTCATAGAAAATATCTTAAGATTAAAGCATAAACAACTGATAACCAACATCTTAATCCATTATTAATTGTCTATTATCCATTAAAATAAAATGCAGTATCCACATCTTTTCGAGCCACTTGACTTAGGCTTCACGACCTTAAAAAACCGCATCCTCATGGGGTCGATGCACACGGGTTTGGAGGAAAGTAAAAATGGTTATCCCAAAATGGCCGCTTTCTTTGCGGAGCGCGCACGAGGCGGCGTCGGCCTCATCGTGACGGGCGGCATTGCGCCGAATCGAGCAGGTTGGACGGGGCCATTTGCCAATAAATTGACGACTTCTTCGGAAGCGCGTGAACATAAAATTATCACCGACGCGGTGCATAAAGAAGGTGGCAAAATCTGTATGCAAATCCTGCATTCGGGTCGTTATGGCTATCATCCTTTAGCGGTTGCGCCGTCGGGCATAAAATCGCCGATTTCGCCGTTCAAACCTTGGACTTTGACGCGTGGCGGCATCCGTCGGACGATTAAAGATTTTGCCAATTGTGCCGTTTTAGCGCAAGAAGCGGGGTACGATGGCGTCGAAATCATGGGGTCGGAGGGTTATTTAATTAATCAATTTATTGCCTCAAAAACCAATCACCGCACCGACGAATGGGGCGGCTCGTTTGAAAATCGCATCAAATTTCCGCTTGAAATCGTCCGTTTGGTGCGTGAAAAAGTCGGAAAAAACTTCATTATCATCTACCGTTTGTCCATGCTCGACCTCGTTGAAGACGGGTCAACTTGGGACGAAGTGGTGCATTTGGCCAAAGCAATTGAAGCGGCTGGCGCAACAATTATCAATACGGGCATTGGTTGGCACGAGGCGCGTGTCCCGACGATTGCGACGATGG
>JAYSRS010000613.1:0-3043 GCA_043720935.1 Saprospiraceae bacterium | reverse complement strand
TTTTTGGCAAAATTTCACGCGCTATTGCGGGAAAAACGACCGTTGATGAAGACATTTTAGACGAATTGGAAGGCATATTAATTGCGTCCGATGTTGGTTTAGATACCACAATTAAGATTATAAACCGCATTCAAGAACGGGTTAAGAAAGATAAATACGTCAATACGGACGAATTAAACTTCATCCTCAAAGATGAAATTATTGATTTGTTGGCGCAACAAAATAGCGAAGAACCCGAGAGTTTTGACCTCCCCCTCAGTAAAACGGGGCGTCCTTACGTTATGTTGGTAGTCGGTGTCAATGGTGTTGGTAAAACAACGACGATTGGTAAATTGGCGCATCAATTGACGAAAAATGATTATAGAGTTGTTCTTGGTGCTGCCGATACGTTTAGGGCGGCGGCGGTTGACCAGTTAAAAATTTGGTCAGAACGGGTTGGTTGTGAGTTTTATTCCAAAGGTATGAATACTGACCCTGCGGCAGTTGCGTATGAGTCGGTTCAATACGCTGTGAAACACAATTGTGATGTGGTGATTATTGACACGGCAGGTCGTTTGCACAACAAAGTCGGCTTGATGGCGGAGTTAGGCAAGATAAAAAGGTCGGTTGACAAGGCTTTGCCGAATGCACCGCACGATGTTATGTTAGTGTTGGACGCTTCGACGGGTCAAAATGCGATTGAACAATGTAAACATTTTACGGAAGTGACGGATGTGTCTTGTTTGGCTTTGACAAAATTGGATGGAACGGCCAAAGGCGGTGTAGCGATTGGCATCAGCGACCAATTCAAAATTCCGATTAAATACATCGGCGTCGGCGAAGCGATTGATAAATTACAGATTTTCAACAAAAAAGCCTTCGTGGATTCTTTGTTCAAGAAATAAAAAACGTCCCGACAGACAGCTAACCTGCTGCGGGACATCGCATCAAAAAAACAGCAGGATATTAAAACGAGAGAAAAAATCTTCGTAGTGATAAGTTAGAAGTGAAAAGTGAAAAGTTGTGGTACAACTTATCACTTTTCACTTTTCACTTTTCACTTTTCACTTAAAAAGTGCTAATCCGCCGAATGACCTTAAACAATTTCGAGGTTTCATTGACTTCTTCCACAAACGGGTCGTGTTCGAGGTAGTTTGCCGAAATAAGTTTTAAGTGCGTCACGCGGCCACCGCGATTTTTGATGCACTGCACATATTTAATCCAAACCGTGCCATTGTTCCGAATGGCGTAAATATCATTGTCTTTCACTTCTTGCACCGAGCCTAATTCACGGCAAACGACAACATCTCCGTTGTTGATAACGGGTTCCATTGAGTTACCATTAATCGGGAAAGCGACCAAGTTGCCGCCACCGATGCCAGGCAAAGAGAAAAAACTGCTTGTTTCGCGGCTGCCAACGTCAACGGCTGTACCTGCGAAGGCTTCAAAAGACGTGAACATGATGTTGCCTTTCGGATGAATGTCCGAAAAAGTGTACATTTCATACGCCTTAGTTGCGGCGGGTGTTGCTTCGCCGTCGAATGCTTGACCGACACCATCAATCATGTACGATTCGCTGATGTCGTAGGCCCGACAAAAAGCGCGGGCTTGACCGTAGTCAATAACACGCTTACTCGCAGGGTCGAGGTAAGCGCGGATGATGTGTCCATAGCTTTTGTTGCCTAAAACTTTCTCTGCAACATCGCCGACACCACGACCGTTTCGGTCATTTTTTACGATGGTCCCCTTATCTTCAAGCTGTTTAAAGATGGCGACAAATCGCTTATTGAGCGTGACTCTATCTTCGCGTATCATAGCGTTTCAAATTTAATGAGTGAAGAAATACTGCTTTTCATTAGATGCGTTTTTTTACTGTTAAAACAATTCCTCTCGAATTGATACATCAAAGTTAAAACATTTCATTTTTATAAACAAATATTTTGAACACTTTTTTTTTGTTTTGTGTTAAAATTTTTTGTTTATATTCATAAGTCGTTGATAATCAATGAAAAAGAAAAATAAAATTGTGCATCATTTATTTTATTTTTCCAAAAAATACAAAATAGAGCAAACGTTTTTTACCAAAATGTTGCTTCAAATAACACAAAAAAAGAATAAATTAAATACGAATATAACAAATTATTTACGATATTGAAGCTATTTTTTCACTGCGATAATTTCTTGACACATAAATATTTTTTTACGATTGAAGTGCCTTTCAAAAATAGACCCCTCAGTATAAAAGTGACTTTCGACGCCAACTTAACGATTTTACAACCTTAGTACAGCGTAAATTAAGTTTCTTAAATAAAGTTGCTCGTTACAATTTTAGATACGCCGCCAAAGGCGGCGAAAAAAATCTATTGGGGCGACGTTGTTTTTCATTAAAAAATCTTTGATTTTTTAATGAAAATCAACGTCGCCCCTAAAAAATCCTTCTCCGCACGCCTTTTGAGCGAAGCGAAAAACAGTGCGTAAAGTATTTAAACGGTATTTGAAATAATTAAGAAACTTAATTTACGATGTACTTAGAGGGTTGTGTCGCCGAATTTTCTTAATTTGACGACATCAGTTCTAAAACCTAACTGATGTTTTTAAGATTAATCACACCGCCTGTTAAAAATAATCGGTAAAAATGCCTTGATACTGAGGGGGTCTATTTTCTTTGCAACAAATAAAATCTACTGTTCATGCTAGACATTCTCATTCCTGTTTTGGCCAAACTCTTTTCGGTCGTCAATCCCGTCGGTGCTGTACCGATGTACCTGACTATGACCGCCAACTATACGCAAGCTGAACGCAACCGAACGGCTTGGCGCACGACGCTCTATTTCGTCGGTATTTTGCTGGCGTTCTTTTGGGGTGGCTCGTACATTTTAGCCTTTTTTGGTTTGCAAATCAATGCTTTACGCATTGCAGGCGGTTTGATTATCTTGCAGTCAGGCATTGCATTGGCCAACGATAAATTTGCTGAAAACCGCGCTATGAGTGCCGATGTGCAAAGCGAAGCCTTAGAAAAACCCGACATTACGTTCTCCCCTTTGGCCATGCCGTTGCTCTCTGG
>JAYSRS010000612.1:0-26298 GCA_043720935.1 Saprospiraceae bacterium | reverse complement strand
GCTTAGTTTTTCAATTTAGTTACCTGCTGAAATCTTGGCTTTTTTGTGACACCGCTTTTTCACAACCTCGAAAAAAAAGAAATCGACAATAATTTGCGATATGGATAGTCAAAATTTCTCAACCCCCGAAACGTGACATCGCTTTCAAAAAATCGGAAAAGTTTTCTTGTCATTCAGAAAGAAACAGACCCCTCAGTATTTTCACAAAAAACGAAGTCGGAAAAATTAAAATCGGTGGTAAATGCCGGGCTTCGCAAAAGCGTCCACTAACGCAATGCGCTGAAGGGCGCGCACTGCGTTAGTGGAAGTCTTTTGCAAAACCCTAAGTTTTTGGCCGAACGAATCAATTTAACAGTCGGAAGTAAAACCAAAAAGAAACGAGGGAATCAATTTAACAGTCGGAAGTAAACATAAAGTTAGATACAGGCCGCGGCGCAGGCAACGTAATTATTCTCCTTTTTAACGTGTCCCACACGCCGACACGCAACAACGTAAAAACGCCGCGCTCGTCAATCGGACGGCGCGGCGTTTCGGCAAAAATCATATAAATCTATCAAAATGAGATAGAAGTAGGGCGCAAACATACGGGCTTTTTAATTGACCACAAGTTTTATTTTTACACATTTGTAAAAATAAGAAATAAACCCTTATCTTCGCACCTCATTAAAACATCGTTATTATGACACTTACAGCCACGCTACCAACCCGAAGCCGCGACCCGCGAGAAGCCGCGACGCTCGACCTGCACTTTGCCGAAAAGGTGGAACGCTTCGAGCAATCCGTAAACCTCGGATTCTCAAACGACGACATAGGCCGCTATTACTCAAAAGAGTGCCTAGTAGAAATCGCCCTTCATTACATGAACCGCGAACGCCGCGCCGAATACGCCGACTTCGTAGAACTCCAAAACGCCGAACTCGTATGAAAATAGAAGGAAAAGACTTTGAACGCCTCGCAAGAGATGAAATCCGAAGCGGCAAACACGACACTTTTTTAAGAGCAAACTACGGAAAATTTTGCCTCACAATTCTAAAAGAAGAAATGAGGCAAAAGGAAATAAGCGAACGCGACACGTCGAACCGCGGAACAACGTCTTACGACCCCCTCAGTATAAACCCGTAAAATGTCATAAGAACATGGAAAAATTGAAAAGAACGCGGATTTCAAACGCCGCCGCCACCATCGCCGACAACGAAACGACGATTCTAGAACTCTCTAAATTAGGCGTTCCCGTCGCCCGTATCGCCGAACGCTTCAACGTCTCGCGCCCAACGCTAACGGCGTTTTTAGCGGCGAAAGCGGTAGAAAATACCGTTAATATGTTAATTTAGGAAATTAATTGAATCATTATTTGATGGTTCATATTGAACAATATATTTTTATGAAGATTTTGAAAAGGGACGCGACCAATTTTCCTTTTGCTACACTTTTACAGACTTCACGCTTGGCGTTGAGGTCGGTTTTGTAGCTTGGTCGCGTCGAACTGATTTTCGCGCCTTGCGTGTTTTTTACCCCAATTGAAAACAAGTAAGGCGTATTAAGAAAAAAGGTCGGCAACCGTCCGAAGACAGAGCCGACCTCTATTTAAATTAATACTAATAATATTTTTTACGCCAATGCCTTACATCTACTTGCCTCCTTGAATCACACCCGATTCCCTAAGCAACTGCACAAATGTAGTAGCGTTTTCCATTACTTTACCGTATATTAGTAAGATAGTTTTTTTCATAATAAGACTAAATAATTATAGTTATGGATAGCTTAAACAAATTTTGAGTTTTGATTTACGCGTTTTGAGTCCGTAACGCCGCCGAAATCCGACATCAAATCATTCCTCATTTTGACTAAACGGAATCTCAAATTTTTCCATTTCTTCGAGCGTCATTGTGCCGACTTTTGGCAAAGCAGTAGGCGTTTCTTTTTGGGTTAATGGCGCGTAATTGGTTTGTAAGTCATTGATTATAAATGTGTTGTGCGCGCTTACTAAAGCGGTACGTTCTACCAAATTCTTTAATTGTCTAATATTTTCACTCTGGATTTTTGTTTCACACAGAGTTGTCAGAGAACACAGAGTTTTATGATTTGAAACGTTCTAAAATAACGCTTTTTATACAAGACAACTTTGTGTTCTCTGTGAACTCTGTGTGAAACAAAGCCCTATTTATTGGGCATACCATTTTTGCAAAACGCCGATTGCTTGTTTGCCTTGCGGCGTATAATCCTTCATTTCTCGGCCTTCGGTTGCCTTCACTTCGGGAAACCATTTCCATAAAAAACCGCCTTTCCACCACGATTCTTTCCAAAAAACGGTGAATAATGCGTCAATAGCATTGGCTTGTGCGGCTTCGTTTATGGGCATTCCTCGGCGGCGTTTTTCGATTTCCCATGATTTGTACGTGCAACTATCAATGGGCATATAACCGAATTCGGTGAACAAAACGGGTTTTTTCTCTTGTTTTTGAACCGTTTGGATGGCCGTCAAATGTGGTTTCCAAGCGGCGACAAGCTCCGATACTGAGGGGGTCGCTTTTGGCACTAACGAAAAATAAGCATCAATGCCAATGTAATCCAAATCGTTCCAAAACGTCACCAAATCGTATTCGTCCCAGTTTGCCGCATAGACCAATTGTCCATGGTAAACGGCGCGGGTTTTGGCAATCAAATTGCGCCAAAATTGCGGACGTTTTGTCGCACTGAGTTTAATTTCCGTGCCAATGCAGAACAATTCTACGCCCGTAGAATCGGCGATTTTTGCCAACGGTAATATGTATTTTTCATAATCCGTTTCCCATTTTTCCCACTCTGAATCAGTCGGAAAATCAAGGCCACCAATCCAGCCGCCGCCGACCCAAATTTGCGGTTTGAGTATCACTTTTATGCCCGCTTTGTGAGCAGAATCAATTGTTACTTTTATGCCTTCGTAAATCTCGCCCCAATGTTGCCGCCCATTGCCGTCGTAGCGAACCGATGGCTCGCCCATGCGTGTAAAGGCATAAGGCACAACCGCAATCCATTGAGTATTAGCGGTTTGTAATTCTTGCATCGGCGCATTTCGGAACGGCTCACGCGGGGCAACGAGGGTGATGCCTTTGATTTTATCACTCGCTTTCGTCGTTTTTACAGACTGACAATGAGCATGAGTGAGTAGTGTTAGACAGGTAAATAAGGTGTAGAAAAGGGTGTTTTTCATCGCTGCATTTTTGAATTTGAAAGAAAAATTTAAAGGTAAATTGAGCGCGTTGCCTCCTCGCCTAACATTGTAAAAACAAGTTCAAGGTTAGTCATGTGGTCGCGTAAGTTTTGCCGTTCCAAGCCTTTCAATTTCCCATGTTCCGAAGGGGTTACACCAAAGGTCGCTTTGGCAATTTCCGCCGTCAAAACGGCGTATTCCTGCCCTTCTTTCACGCCGCATTTTTCCATTCATCGGTCAGTTCTTTACGAATGTCAATGCTTTTTAAGCGGCGAGAAATCCACTCATCGCTGTAGCCTTTCGCTTTATACAATTCTTGAAGTCGCTCAAAACCCAATTCAGGGTCAGCATTTTCGGCCAAATCCTGTGCGCCAAGACTGGCTAACCACTGTTTGAAAGGTTCGGCTTTGGGCGATGGAACGGATTGTACAATGCGTAAAATGCCCTCTGTATTGGTGCAATTCATGCGCTGTTTACCGCCCGCACTTTCAAAAAGGAGGCGTACAAGTTGTACGCCCCCTTTCAATAGTTCGGATTCTCGGCGGTTCATTTTTTGCCAATATTGCTTGACATTTGTCGTGTCTGTCAATATTTGTAAAATGTCATTGATAACAAAAAACCATTCTTCGTTATACCAAATTTTACGAATGTCTTTGCCCTCAAAAGGCGTTAATTGATTGTCCATTTCTTAAACGATGTTTGAATTTTAAAACAAAAATACGTTTTATTCAAACAAAAAAAGAATTTTAAACGCTTTTTTGTTAAAAATACTGAGGGGCCTTTGATGTCGGATTTGAGTGGTGAACTACCGAAATCCGAAATGTATTACGGGGTATGTATTTTCAAAAAAAGGATTACTTTTGTAGAAAATAATTTTTTCTCATCTTAAATATTAAGAAAATACAGACATTGAATGCTCAACCTGTTATGACAAATGTTCAAGTCGAATTGCTCAAAGTCTTTGCCGTGCAATTACCCGATGAACAACTGCGCGAACTCCGCTTTTTGATTGCCCGATTTCTAATGGAAAAAGTAAATATGGGCATTGATAAGTCTTTTAATGAACGTGGCTACGATGAAACCTTCTACGAAAAACTTATAAAAGGTGAATCATGAGACTAAAAATCGTCTTAGGTTTTAGTAAAATTAGGCTTTCCTAAAATTAACTTACTGACCATCAAGCAATTTCAAGAACTACTCGAAAAATATTAAAATTCCATTTTAAAATTTTTTAATAAAAAATATATAAAACAATGAATATCAACAATTTAATTAAAACAGAAGAACAATATGAGACGGCTCTTGAGCGCGTTTACGACCTCATGCAACTCGACCTTAAAGAAGGTTCTAAAGCAGAATTATTGGGTGTTTTAATTGAGCAGTATGAAAAAATCCATTATCCAATTGCACCACCACACCCAATTGAAGCGATAAAATTTTATCTCGACCAAATGGGCTTAAATGAAATCGAATTAAATACGATTTTAGGTTCACGAAGCCGAAAATCAGAAATTCTAAGTGGCAAACGCAAACTAAGTCTTTCAATGATTCGCATCTTACATGAAAAACTGGATATACCTGCTGAAACTTTGATTGCTGCTTACTAAAACATTTTCTAGTTTCTTCTGAAATCCAAGACAACCATAATGGTTATCTTGGATTTTTTTATTGGAATCAAAAAACGCTCTTTAGCAGCAAAATACTGAGGGGTCTCTTTTTTCCCTTAAATTTTCCTACCCAAATCATAAATAAACCCTTCCGCCTTTGCAAATCCCTTAAATTTCCAAAATTTGCCCAATCTGACAATCACCACATTTGTCTCAGGATTCACGTAAATGTATTGCCCTAAAATGCCTTTTGCGATGTAGGCTTTCATCTTCGACGGAATGACAATGTATTTGTTTTTCTCTGATTTAAAAACCGTCCCGTTCGTTTTTAATCGTTCCGTTTCTGCCGAAATTGAATCATTAAAACTTGCGAACTTGCGATTCATCCACCATTGATTTTTGTAAAAACCATTGCTCACCATCGTTTCGGGTGCACAGGCCGTCGTCCACGATTCGGGCAGAATTTGTTGCCCTTGCCAATTGCCTTTGTGGAGGTACAAACTGCCGAATTTTGCATAATCTCGCGCCGTGGCATTGAGGCAGCAAAAACCGCGAATTGTCTCCCTTTTTGCATCGTCAACGTGCCACAAAGCGTCGCTTTCCATGCCCAAAGGCTGCCAAATTTTTTCGGTCAAATAGGCCGACAAATGCTTCCCGACGGCTCTTTCGACCACCATACCCAGAAGTTGAGAATTGACACTTTTGTACTCAAATGCGCCGCCCGAAGGCTTTTCAATCGTCAAATGCTTGATATATTGAGTCAAATCGGGCGAAAAACCCATTTTCCACACGTCGGCGAAGATGTTTGGGTAGTTTTCGTTGAAATGAATCCCGCTTCTCATATCCAAAATATTTTGAACAGTAACAAGTTTAAACCGCTTATCACTTATCAATAACTCGGGCAAATAATCGGTAATCGGGTCGTCCAAACTCTTGATTTTTCCTTCCCCTAACGCAACGCCGACCAAGGCCGATGTAAAGGATTTGGCGACCGAATAAGACGGAAACAACTGCTGTTCGCGCCAATCGCCTAAGTATTTTTCGTACAACAAACTATCGTTCCGAATGACCAAAAACGCATACGTTTTGCTGTTCGTCAAAGCCGTATCGAGGTATTTTACCCACGGTTCATCCAAGGGTTTTTCGGGCTTTTTGTAATGAAAAACGTCTTTTTCAGCTCGATTTACGGACAACGCGGGAAATTTTGTCGCGTCCTTCGGGTCAAATTTTCGGTATTTGAAACCCCGTACCAAATGGCAATCAGACAATAAAACAGTCGTAAAAAGCAATAAAAAAACGGATAGACAACGCATTATTTTTGATGTTAAAAAGATGAAAAAATGAAAGATCGTGCAAAGGAACAATAAACGCCTAACTTCGATTTTTTAATCTGTTTTAGCCTTTTTTCGATAAAAATACTGAGGGGGTGTTTGAAAATAAATTCATAATTAGTTGTAAATTAAAAACATTCACACTTCCCGATTTGGGAATTCAAACGTAACTTTGCCATGAGAATATTCTCAAGGAGAACACTCAGCAGCTTTTGGGAGGCACATCCTGACGCCAAAGCATCCTTAGAATTTTGGTATAAAACTGTCGAAAATACCGACTTTGATTACCCGAGCGATGTTATTGCGCTGTTCAAAAAATCTAAAATATTTTAAAAATTACGGAATTATCGGTTTTATATCGCAAATCAATTTTTGAGTAAAAAAAGGCATTTTTGTGGCAAAAGTGGCAAAAGATTTAGGAAATTTGCAAAATTTCCTAAATCTGATACCCCTCAGTATTTTGCGACATAAAGGTTTTTAGGCTCGATTTCAAGGCCGTCATCAAAACCAAATCGGGTGAATTAAAGACGATTTTGATTGAAATTCAAAAAGCTAAAAATGGCTTTAAAATCAGTCGGTTTCAGACCTATTTGGGCTACAACTATATGAAACCGCACGTTGTTTTGAATGAAAACGACCAATCAAAAGATGAACGTTATCCAATCACCGTCCTTTATTTCCTTGGTTTTCGCTTAAAAAACGTCAAAATTCCCGTTTTAAAAGTCGAAAGACAATACATTAATGCTATTTCAAAACGCAAATTGAATGTTAAAGAAGATTTCGTAGAAAAACTCTCGCATGACTTGTATGCGATACAAATTCCTCGATTAAAAATGAACGTTAGAACAGAATTAGAACAGATGTTGGACGTATTCAATCAAAACAAATACAAGACAACAGATAGCCATGTTTTGGAATACACGGGCGCGACAACTGACCCGCGCGTGGCGCGTGTTGTTAAATATTTGGGCCAAGCGACTGCTAATAATCCCGATTTGTTCCACGCCATGATTATGGAAGATTTGATGGAAGCAGAAGCAGAGCGCGACCGTATCGAAAGAGCGCGCTAAAGGGCAGCTAAAGAAGAGGCGGTGCAAGCTAAAGAAGAGGCGGTGCAAGCTAAAGAAGAAGCAATACAAGCCGAAAAAGTAGCACTTCAAGCAGCCGAAGCAGAACGGAAAGAAAAAGAGTTTTGGAAAGCGCAATTTGAGGCCACGCAACAGAAAAATTAAGCCTAAAATCACTAAAAAAAAGCCGTTCCAAGTTTTTGGAACGGCTTTTTTAGGCAAAATACTGAGGGGGTCAAAATGATGTCGGATTTGGAAGGTAGCTACGGAGCTTGCTCCGTAAAGCACACATTATTAAAAAGCATTAACGCTTATGCCTTAGGGAGCTTGCTCCGTGGCTGCCTTTTTACGGCGCAAAAAGAAAAGTATCGTCAATTTTGCCACTTCGCCTGTTACCTTCGCCCTTATTTTCTTATTTAAAAATCAATTTTAATTTACTGTATGAATCACGCACAAACATCTGACAACCTCAAAACAGGTTTTGTCCACACCGTTTTCTTTTGGTTAAAAAATCTAGAAAATACCGCCGAAAAAGCACAATTACGCGCTGGAATGCACACTTTAATGGGTATTTCGGAGATAAAAACGGCCTACATCGGCGAACCCGCAACAACGAATCGCGGCGTTATTGATGCCTCTTATGCCTTATCGCTCACGTTTATTTTCGACAACAAAGAAGACCAAGATGTCTATCAAACACATCCGATTCATTTGGCATTTGTTGAATCTTGCAAGCACTTATGGGAACGAGTTGTCGTGTATGACGCTGTGAGTTAAAGAGATTTTAGATGCCCAATTATTTATCACATTTACAAAATCTTAAAGATTTAACAAATATGATAAATATAATATATATTGTCGTCACTAAAATTCTAAAAAACCCTATTTTCCAAGGCAAAATTCTCTAAAACGCTTTAAAAACAGCCGAAATTAAGATGTTTTGAGCAGCGTTTGCCAAACAAAAAAGCCAATAATCGCCAACACAATGAGCAACAACAACGGCACAAGCCATGCATTTTTTCGAGGCTTGTTGGTGTCTTCCACAGCAATATTTCGGCTTGAATACTGAGGGGATGCTTCAACATCGGCGGTGGTGGTCGTTACTGCGGGTGTCGGGTGCATTTGAGACACGTTGTTCGCTTCCTTTTCGACCTCATGGCTTACGACTTTGCTTGCTACATTATTCGCTGTATTATCCGCTATATTATCACCTTCGTCACCCGCTTCTACGGTATCAATTTTAATCCAATAAGCGGAATAATTGTCGCGGGATTTAGCCACACACGCCTTTTGAATGATGGCCACTTTTTCCTGATTGCTCATTTGGGCTTGCGCCAAATCTTGCAAATCGGCATTAGAAAAGGCTTCCCAAATGCCGTCACTGCATAGAAAAAAGTAATCATTGGGCTGAATATCACTAATAAAGTGAACATCTGCTGCGACTTTACGCACCGAATGTCCTTGAACGGCTCGTGTAATCACATTCGATTTAGCGGATTCATCAACGGGAACGCCTTGTTTTTTCATTTCATTCACCAACGAATGGTCTTCTGTTTGAAACAAAATCTGGCTACCGCGTAGATGATAGACGCGACTGTCACCGATATGTGCAATGGTTGCTCCTTGCCCGTGGAGTTGGAGAAAAGTCATGGTTGTTCCCATGCCCCGCGCTTCGGGATTGGTGTCCAAGTATTCATCAAGCTGTGTTTGAACACTGTCCAAAGCCTCGGCAATAGTGGCTTGGTCGGCCATACAATTTTGAAAAAACGTCCCAAAACCTTCGGCCACAATGCCACTCGCTATTTCACCTCTTTCCGCGCCGCCAACGCCGTCGCAGACCAAAAAAACGGGCTGACTGTGGGCTATGTCCTCCGTTACCGTTGAGAAAATACTGTCTTCGTTGTTGTCACGTCTGCCTGTTTCGTTGAGAAACAAAGGCGGTTGAATGGTAATTTTCATTATTGCGTCACTTAAATTTTTAATATCAAAATAATTGTGAATGAAAAAACGCCCATGGAATGTTGTCTTGAATACACGACCTTTATTTTCTATCAAACAGTTTACCACTCAAAGCACGCCCGTCGTCGTCATACAATTCAAGGCGCATATTCTCTTTGCTAAACGCATTACTGATTTTAAATTTATAGTTGTGCCTAGAAATAGTGATGGTCACAATCGTTCCATTATCCGATACCTTTGACATGAGCCAAGACCCTGACTTATTCTTTTTTTGCTCGATACAAACGCCGTTGGGTAAAATCAAAAACGACAGCTTGTCGCGTTGCCACTCGCCGTATAGATTTTCTACTACACGCTCCTCGTTCGACTTCGGCTGTACAACAACCTTGGGTTTGGATGGCGGCGGCGTAGGCTTTGGCGCAACAGGCGACGGTGCAACGGGTGCAGTAGGTTGGCTAGTAGGCGTCGAACTCGTGGGGGTTTCAAAAGTATTATTGGGTGTTTTTTTGCCATTTTTACCCGATTTTGCCCATTTTTGCTCTGCTTTGGTAATGCTATCTTGCTTACGCATAAATTCCAAAGAGTCTAAATATACTTTCTGACGGGCGATAGAATCAGTATTGACGGACGGCGTTGCGACGTTGGCGGCGGACAAATCTCGCGGCGGTGGCACATACATATTGTGCTCACGAGCGGGCGGCAAGGTGACCCAATAAATCAGTACGCCGACGATGGTTGCGCCGATTGCACCGAAAATAATGCGCCGCGACCGTTTTTGTTCGGGCGTCAAATCTCTTGGATTGGGTTTCGGAGACGGCGGTGCTTGAATCTGCGTTTTATCGCTTAACTCAACGACATTTTCGTTTTGTATTTGCGTTTTATCACTCGAAACGACAGGTTTTCCTTGTTGAATTTGCGTTTTATCGCCGCTCGACGATGGTGGGTGTCCTAACTGAATCTGCGTTTTATCAAGGGCAATCGGCGGATTTTGACTTAAATTATCAATCAAAGTCGCATCAGAATCGGCAAAATACTGAGGGGGGGTATTTTGGGCAACTCGACCATTCAATTGATTCAAAAAATCGGTAGCCGTTTGCGGACGTACTTCCACTCTGAAAGTCAAACTCGCGTTAATGGCGTTATTAACGGTATCAGAAAGACTAGGGACAAGGCTTTTGGGCGATTCATATTCCCCCATAATGCGCTCTTCGGGGCTTTGTGGCGGCTCGCCCGTGAGCATAAAATAGGCAGTTGCGCCGAGCGCGTAAACGTCGGAATACATCCCCATTTTTGATTTAGCCGTCTTTTGTTCGGGCGGCGAATAGCGCGGGGAATGGAACGTCGTGTGGGTTTCGCCAACGTCTTCGGCGTAGGTTCGGGCGATGCCAAAATCAATTAAAAAAGGGCGTCCGTCGTTCGTGATGATGATATTACCAGGCTTAATGTCACGGTGCAACACTTTTTTCTCATGGACGGCGGCGAGCGTCGTGCTGAGTTGTTGGAGAATTTTAAGAGTTTCGGCTTCGCTCAAACGGCCTCTTTTTTTGACGTAATCCTCTAATTTATCCCCTTTTAGATATTCCATTGAAAAATAAACGGTACTATTTTCTTCAAAAATATCAATCACCCGCACGACACCTTGAATGCCGTTGAGCGAATAGAGGGTTTTAGCCTCCTCGGTGAAGCGTTTTTTAAAAGAAGTAAATTGCGCGGCGTCAAAATGTGCGACAACATTGCGTTGCGTCGTGTTTTCGCGCGAGCAATGCGCCGTCCCGCTATTGATGAACAGCTCTTTGAGGGCCACGTCGCCAAAAACTTGGTGCTTGGCTAAGTAAGTGATGCCGAAGCCACCTTGCCCTAACTCACTGATAATTTGGTACTTTCCACTTTGCAAAGTGGTGCCTGCTTTCAAACGTGGGCTGTTGTCCATTTTCTGCTCGATTTTACTATTTTCCGATGTCAAATTTTTTAGTACATAAAACCTCCGACCCGCGTGTGCATTGCACCATGTACGAACCCGCGACGAGGAAACTCACGTCAATAATGGGCTTGTAATTGACCGTCTGAATATAGCCGCCCCGCGTGCCACCTGCTGCGTGGTAGATGTCAACATTCACATAACCCCCATTTACTGCACAAAGCGATAAAGTTGATTTTACCTTCTCAGGCAACTCGGCCACAACTGTTTTTGAGCGCATAACTGGCTCATAATTTGTCGGCGTCACTGATTCATTTATGGATATTTTTGTCGTTTTCTTAACAATTACAGGCATTTTTATGACGTTTTTATCGTTTTCAACGTCATTTTTAATATCATTTTGAGTCCCCATTTTGGCCATTGTATCTGTTGAAGTGGGTAACGGTTCGACCGTCTTCACCAATACAGGCGCGGATACTGAGGGGCCCTCTGCAATAATCGGCGGCTCGACCGTTTGCCCTTTTTCTCTAAAAAAAACAAACCACAGCATACCCAAAATAAGTACGCTACTAACAGCCGCCACAACTATTTTAGAAGGCAGGACGAACGGTTTAGCTGCTTGTTTTTCCTTCGTTTTTATCGTTTGAATTTCCGTTTTATCAGCCTCTTTCAACGACGTTTCAATGGGTTTTACCATTTGAATTTCCGTTTTATCGGCTTCTTTCAAGGGTATTTCAACGGGTTTCACGGCTTGGATTTCCGTTTTATCAGCCTCTTTCAACGGCGTTTCAATGGGTTTTACCGTTTGAATTTCCGTTTTATCGGCTTCTTTCAACGGCGTTGCAACAGGTTTATCGGCTTGAATTTCCGTTTTGTCGGCCTCTTTCAACGGTGTTTCAACAGGTTTTGACGTAGATACTGAGGGGGTCTTTTTTTTGAAAAAATTTAAAAAACTACTGCCCGATGCAGACGATTTTCCGCCCGTATCTTCAACAGTTTTGGGCTTAGACACGGCATTTAAGGCGTTTAACAAGTCATCTACGGTTTGAAAACGCTCGCTAAAACGCATTTTGAGGCTACGAATAATGCTGTCATTGAGGTTATCTGAAAGGGTTGGAACAACGCTTTTCGGTGTAATAAAATCTTCTTGGGTCAAATCATCCACACTTTGCGGCTCGATGCCTGTTGCCATGTAGTAAGCCGTTGCACCGATGGCATAAACATCTGAATAATCACCCATTTTTGATTTGGCGATTTTCTGCTCAGGCGGTGAGTAACGCGGCGTGTGAAAAGTCGTGTGCGTTTGGTTGTTTTCAACGTAACTCCGCGCAATGCCAAAATCAATCAACACGGCTCGCCCGTCGGTTGTTATGATGATATTGGCAGGTTTAATGTCGCGGTGCAAGACTTTTCGGGCGTGAACGGCGGACATTGTGGTGCATAATTGGGTAAGAATTGCGCGGGTTTCGGTCTCTGAAAGCTGCCCGTTTTTCTTGATATAATCGTCCAGTTTTTCACCACGTAGGTATTCCATAGAAAAATAGGCCGTCCCATTTTCTTCAAAAATATCAATCACATTAACAACACCTCTAATGTCATTGAGGCCGTACAAAGTTTTGGCTTCGTCGGAAAACCGCTTTTTAAACAACTCAAATTGCGGCCTATCGAAGTGCGGAATGACGTGTTTTTGCGTCGTATTTTCCCGCGAACAATGCGCGTCACCGCTATTGATAAACAATTCTTTAAGGGCAACTTCTCCAAAAACTTGATGTTCTGCCAAATACGTAATGCCAAACCCGCCGTGTCCAAGCTCGCGGACAATGCGGTATTTGCCGTTTTGCAAAGTCGTATCGGCTTTGAGTTGTGTTGTTAAAAGTGCTTCCATGTAGGAAATTTCAAATTTAAGATGTCAAATTTTAAGATGCAATAAGTTGATTATCAAGGCTTTTTGTTACTTTTTCTCACACAGAGTTCACAGAGAACACAGATTTTTTCTTGTAAAAACCTTATTTTTAAGTGAATTAACTAAATTATTTATGAGAATACTGAGGGGTAGCTAATTTCATAAATAATTGGTTTTAAACTAATTATAACTTGACGCCAGTTTGAAACCCGCGTCAAGTTTCCTACTAAATAATTTTGGCGAACCACTTGTAGCGTTCTAATCCATGAAACTCTGTGTTCTCTGTGAACTCCGTGTGAGAAAAAGGTCAAAAAATAACCGTTTTTGAGTAATCCAAGTCCTTCACTTTGCGCTCGGCATCCCTTGCATCACGGGCGGAAGACGGGGTTTTCAATATCAATTTTGTTTCGCCAATTTGTAACGTATCCCCGTCTTTCAAATTTCTTTCATCCATCGGCGATAATCGGCGACTTTCCGCATTGACATACGTGCCGTTTGTACTGACCGATTTGCTGCCGTAGGCTTTGTCCGACACCACATAATCGTAGCGTTTTGCCTGTCTGTTCCACATCACTTCAAGGTCGCAGTGATAGCGGCTCATAAAATCATCGTTTGTTTTAATCCCAATATTGACATTTGTCGGCGTCGTCGGCTTCAAACGCCCGATACGGTTGATACCTTCGCGCAGTTGAAAAGTATGCGCCGACGTTTTTTCGTCGTGAACAACGAGCCAACCGATATTGCCATCGGGTGTAGCAGGAGCAATATCAGGCGGCGGTGTCGCTTGTTTTCGAGCAGACGGTTTGCTACTTATTTCGTTCAAAAAATCATTGTCATCGTCCATATCTTTTGACGGATTCGACACGGGTATTTTAGGCTCGTCAAACCGAGGCGGCGACGGGAAGGGCGGTTGCTCTTTGGAATGAAACCAACTATCAGCAGGGTCGCTTACGCCTGTCGGTACGGGCTGAATCGTCCTGCATTTTGGACACATGACACTCTTCACATTCGGATTCTTATCCTCATGAAATTTGAATATAGACCGACAAATGCTATTGTTACAAGTAATTTCTATCATGCTTTTAAGAGATTTTTAATGTACAGGCGACTCCAGTCGCCTGTTTTGTACCAACATATCAGGCGACTGAAGTCGCCTATACATTTAACGCCAATTTTTAATTTCATCTACCCGAATAACCCGCCCTTGTTTGAAAGATTCGGCCAACGCCTCGCGCCAACGCAGCAAACCATTCAAAAACTCGTCAATAGCATCGAAAGCCGCTTTCAAATTATCTTCGTTAAAATTAGGGTCGGCAATGGCTTTCAAAAGCGAGCGTTGACTAGCGGCAGCATCTTTCAAAAAATCGTTTGTTCGGTGAATATCAAGGGCGGTGAGGGTGAATTGAGCTAAATTTTTAAAATAAATCAAGGTTTGAGCAGGCGATTGATTAGGCAATATTTCGTTATATGTCCACAGATTGCCGCCAATAAAAAGTACCCATTTTTCGACCCAAGCGGTGGCATCTTGAACGGACGGACGGCCATCGGCACGGTACTGACAGACGAGTTTCAAACCATTGTCGTACAATAATTTCAACAAACTACCCGCATTGTCGTAGCGTTCGCGGAGCTTTTGATGCGCCGAAAGCGTCAAACACGGCGGAATAAAGCCTTCATCTTGCACCAAACCTTGCCGCGAGGTCTTAAATTCAGCGATTTTCAAGTGATTCATGCCCGATAAACCAACTCCCTTAGGCAACACGCTGAGTTCATAAAGCGGCGCAACGAACAGGCTACGCGGCGGCGCGCTTTCAGCTTGCTTACCAGCCGCCTGTTTTTCAAACATTTCGACGGTGATATAGACCTCAAAATCGTCCACATTTTGAATTTTTGCGCTCGGCAATACCGCAGGTACTTTAAATTCTCGATGCAAATTTTCTGTAATCTCAATCCGATACCCCCCCTCAGTAATCGCCCGACATTCCAGCAAAGTGAGTAAGGATTTGGACTGCTCGTAGCGAAATTTTGGATAATTAGCCGTCTCGCGGCGGTCGCGCAAAGGCGGCAACAAACCATACTGAACGCCCTGAAAAATTGAGGCCCGCACGTCGCGCAGTGCATCTTGCCAAGCGTTGTCCGTTGCGGCAAAATCTTTAGCGGCTATCCGCATCCCATCCACCCAATTAACGGGATAATACTGCAATTCGTCTAATGCAAACATAGTATTTTTTTAAAGTGTTAACTGATGTTACGCAATGGGCCACTGATTAGACTGATGCGACTGATTTACACTGATTTTTTTCTGTAAGGGTTTCTGTTAAAAAAAGAAATTCTTTTAAATCAGTCGTATCAGTCCAATCAGTGGCCCATTTTAGCCGCTTGCTGTAACATGAGTGTTAAGTTCACTAAATCCTTGATAATCAATTTTTTACACACAAAATACTGAGGGATTACATACTACTATACATGGGCCACAGATTGTACTGCTGCGAAGGGTGCGTTAAAGTTCGCCCATCGCCACTTCCTCATAACCGAGTGCTTCCCCGTTTTGAAAAGACTTTCGGCGCGCCGTAACAATGTCCTCGGCGCGTAAATCATTGGCCACAACGGAATCATAAGGGTCGAGATGTCGGATACCTCGAAACCACGTATTGGGGCGATTCCAAATGAATTTGACCGAAAAAAGCCACCAAAAACGCCCATTGTTGCCCCATTCAAAGCCCAAATCTTGCACCACAACCTCGGGCGATTTGCGGTTGTATTCGCGTACCGCCAAGCGATAGACTTCCCGTATCGGCGTTTGACGCGGCACTAAAATCCGAAAACGGGCGTATCTGCCGCGCCCCGTGCGTTGTGCAGCGAGGGTTTCGCGGACTTCAAAATTTATCCACATTTCGTTCGCCCAATCCCAATCGTCTTCACTGATACGGTCTTTGGAAAATGACCACTTTTGAGAATAATCCTTTGACGGTATTTGATTGAGGAAATCAAACGTTTTAGCCAAAAAAAACGGGATAACGAAAAACAAACTGACCGACCAAAAAGGCGTGGCTTTCTCAAAATTCTGAGACAAGAAACCCAAAGGCAGCATGAAACCCGCCGTCATTATCAGCATCGTAAAGAGCGTGTAAAGAAATTCAGGTAGAAAAGAATCCTTATCTGATAGTTGGCTGTCGCGCCGACTCCAAAACATTTTTCGGTAAAGAAACCACGCGTGAAAACTGCCTAAACCGATAAAAATAAGCTGTAAAATGTGGTAGCTCAAAGCAGAATCAAGCGATGAACGGTTGATAAGGTACGTCAACCCGCCTAATAACAGGCCGATAATCAGCGCGACAAGCGCGTAGATAAACGTCCGTTTATCCGTTTGGTCAAGGTTGAAACCGAAAAAAAACAAGCCGCCAGCCAGTAAGCCAAGCACAGTAATTGACAAGATAGGGATAAATACGTCCATATATTTTTTCTATGTTTTCGACAAAATTACGTGTTAAACTCTCCAAGGGTTGCAAACTCTTGGAGAGTTTAATAAATATTTATTAAATGAATGAATGACTATTTTTACTACTAAAATCCAAGGTCAAAGCCTTAAAATATGCTTGATATTCAAGCGATTGTGCAGCTTCCGAATCGGCGTCAAAGGCGGTGCGCGTGAAGCCTAAAATAGGCGTTTTGTTGTCTTTTTTTAAGCCTATGCCGTCGTCTATTGTATCGCCTAAATGCAGCATTTCATCCGATAGTTGCACCTGCAACGTTAAGCAATAAGGCGTTTCGACGGGTAGCAACAGGCCCAATAATTCATCTTCTAAAATACGCCGATTTTTACCACCTTCTAAAAAACCGATTAATGAATCGGTCGTTAAGTCCTCAATTGCAATATTGAGGGCCGCAATGCCGTCCGAAAACGTGCGGCCAATGACAAAATCTTGCCCTAAAATCCCTTCGCCGAGCCGTTTCTGACAGTCGTCGGGCAAATTATACTGAGGGGGGGCAATTTCTACAATCCGCACCGACTCGCCCAAAACCACCTGTAACCATTGGGCCGTTAGCGGCCAATTGCCAATAATATTCGGCAAATGCGGCATTAATTGCATCAAAATCACGCGCTGTTCATTGTCCAATTCGCTTTTTTCCGTTCGCAATCGTTGTTGCCACCACGCTTCGATGTGGTTTTCAAAACCGCTTTCTCGTAGCTCATTTTCAAGCTGTAACCAATAAAAAACCTGCTCAAAGGGCGACAAAAACTTACGGGCGGCAGCTTCTTGTTGCGTCAAAGCTTTCATCTTGCTCGTTTCGCTACCGTAGCCATCGTCGGGATGAAAAAATAGACCTTCGGGCAACGTATCGAACAAGCCTTCTCGACTCACATCCAACCAAACAAGGTCGCGGCCCGACCGCTTTGAGTAGCCTTCCGACACGTCTAATACGTCTCTCCTACCCCACCGTTGATAAAAATTTTGAGGCCGAAATCCGATTTGTTCAATGTCTAAATCCCGTTTTTCCATCAGCAAACGCGCCAACACTTCGGCGCGAATGTCGAACGGTAAACGGTCGCTGTTGGGTAAATCCTTAGACATTTTTACTTTTATAAGTTATTGGTTATCAACTAATTTTACGCGATACGGCATCGTGCCAATGCTGTTTTCTTGCAACGTCAATTCTATTTCTTGACAAATTTGTTGAGTGAAAACGTCTGCCGATTTAGTCACCTCCAAGGTCACTTCAATCGCCCGACGGACGCCGCCGTTTGCATTCAAATCCGTTTCAAAAAATGGCCGTAAAGAGACGCGGGTCAACATATCGCCCAATTTTTGCCGACACAGGCTTTTCACATCATGGGCCGACACAATCCGACCACGCCGAAACAAAACATCTTGCAAAACCTCGGTTTGTTCGGTCGTCGAATACCGATTTTTGCTGCCTTGAACGGCGGAAACGAGCCGAATACTGAGGGGGTCTAATCCCGCAACAAGCGGCGTACAAGTGAGCGTTGCATCTGCCCGAATGCCATTTGCGGCCTCGCCGTCTGTCAACCAATATTGCGCTCTTGCGGATAATGTACCGCCTGTTTTGCCCGATTGAATAAAAATGTAAATCGGTTGTTGACCCGTTGTTTGACTGCTTGCCGCCCTTTCTTCAGTCTTTGAAATCCGCGCACCAATTGTTTCGTGGAGCTCTTCAAGCGACATTTTATCGCCTAATTTATCCGCAATTGCGCGTTGTTGATGCTCCGTTCTGAACATAGCAAAGAGATAACTTAGCCGTTCCCACGTGTTGAAATCGTCTTTTCGACCCACCCCACCATATCGAACGCTGTAAGCCGTGTCGCGGCTTCGAAGCAAATGCGCCAACGACAAAGGAGGAATCACTGCCCCCGTATCGCCGTTTATCACCGCCCGAATGCCTAAAAATAAGCCCTCTTTGGGCTCAATTGTGAAGGCTGATAAGCCCAGCATTTTATCAAAATACGTATCGTTGTCATCTTTTACGGCCAACTGCCGATTGACAACGGGAAAATGATTTAACGCCACCGTCAAATGCCGTTCAACGTCCGTCAAGCGAATCGAATAGGGCAAATTGAGGCGCAACCAAACAAAATTGCCTTGAACTGTCGCCCATTTTGCCGTCGTTTCTTCACTTTCAAAACTCCGCACGGGGCTTGTGTGCAACCACGCTTTGAGGACATCTGCCACGGACATTTCCACGAGCGGCGGGGCTGTTTCGTCGGAAATAATCGCAAACTGTTGCCGATAAAGGGCATTTACGCGCTGTAACAATTGACTTTCGGGATTAAAATGATCTTCCCAAGAAGCCGTATCAGAAGCGATAAAACCATTTTGCCAACGCAATTTTTGTTCGTTCCAACGCCAATCACTTCGTGACAACGCCATCAACAACGACCGTTTTTCTAACGCCTCGCCTTTCCAATCAAAATAAAAAGAAACGCCGTCGAGCGAGGTCGTTTTCTGCGGTAATTCGATGCCCAACAACAAGCGCGACACCGTTTCTGTCTTGTTATTGATAAAATACTGAGGGGTATCTTTTATTTCAAAAATGTGTTCGTCAGTGCCTATAAATCGAATTTTGCCATTCAACAAAGTCGTTTTGAAAAGCGGCGTAAATGATTTTGTTTGCTCACCATCTTGATAGGTGAGTTTTTGAGTATCATCAAGTTGGCAAGTCGTCGTTTTAGGGTGTGCTTTTGCAATCGCCACGGCGGGTTGCGGCAAATGAAAAGACTCGGGCAACAAATAGCGCAACAAACGCTCAATCAGTCGGTCGTCGGTTTCTTGAATGCGGTCATACACCAATTTTGCTTCCGACGCACACGCCCCTACAAGCAACTGCACAAGCGGGTCAGCATCAAGCGTCGAGTAGCCGTATTCGTCTTGCCAACGCATATCCACGTGATGCCGAACCCATTCAAGCATATCGCGTTTTATAGTGGGTTGATTGCGATTCATATAAAATTTAAATTAATGTAATAGACTCCTCCATACTGAGGGGGTCTTCTTGCCCAAAATTTGCTTTGATGCCCCCGCGAATTGTGATAGCTAATTGCAACGTATCATGCTGAAACATCTGCCCGTCGAAATTCAAAGGGCGGCTCACATATTCAGGCGTTTTCAACTGAACGGAGACATTTTTGAGGCGCAAGCGCGGCTCGTAACGGCGGATAATCGCTTCAATATTTTCTTCCAATTTGACCATAAAATCGGCTTCATCCTTCTTGCCAATCATCGTTTTGTTCGACAAACTGAACTGATGCCCGTGTATTTTGCTGCCCATTGACGGTTCAGCACGGCATTTTCCTAAGGCCGTACCAAGCAAAAGCCGTAGATTTTGCTGAATTGAGGCTTTCAAATCCGCTTTTTCTAACGGCGTTTTTTTCTCAAAACTTTCAAAACGAAAGGGCAATGTGTAATAAATTTTTTCAGACATATTTCAAGGATTTCAAAAACTTCAAATTTCAACGTAAATTTTGAATTTAGCTGCTTGATTATGAATATTTTATACTAAGAATTTAATTTAAAGTAGCAATTTTCACTTTAAAATTTCGCTTGCAGCGTAGCTGCAAAATCTCGGTAATATTCAATATATAAGCCCATTTTCCTAAGCGGTGTAACCGCTAAACGCGCTGTTTTGCGGTTACACCGCATCTTAAAAGTCATTGTTGATGATGCGTTACCGAGATTTTGCAGCTACGCCGCAAGCGGACTTTCAAATACAAATTTTTGACGTTTGACTCTATTGAACTTACGTAACATCAGTATCAAATTAATTCAATTTTAAAATCGTACCCGATACGCTTGTAATGCCGTCGGCTGACAAATTAAGCGCACCCGAAGCCGAGACATTTGTCGCTGCGCCCGATAAATCCAAGGTTGCCGAGCCTTTTATACCCGTTGCTTTGCCGTCAATTGATACCGTCGGCGCGGAAATTGACACCGACGAGCCGCCCGTCAACACAATGTTAGGCGCATTAATACCGACCAAAGAACCCGATTTTATCAAAATATCGCCACCACCTGTAATCGTAATTGTACCGCTTGCATCTACCGTAATGTTGCCGCCACCTTTTAAAGCTATGTCCGTTCCCGCCGTCAGACTCGCTTTTTGACCCGACGATATAGAAAATTCACTCGGACTTGACAAAGCCATGCTTTCTTTTCCTTTTTCATCGTTCATCAAAAACTGATGTCCGCCCTTGGTTTTCAAGGATTTTTTAAGGTTTTCGGGGTCGTGATGTTCAGGTTTGGCTTTGCCGTGATACATGCCCGTCAAACCGTAAGGCCGTTCGGGATGGCTGTGTTCAAAGGCCACGAGGACTTGGTCGCCCTTTTCTGGAACGAGATAAAAACCCTTGTCGCCGCCGCCCGAAGCAGATGCCATCCGCATCCACGGGGTTTTGGCGTCGTCGCCTTGTGCCTCTTTTTGCCAAATAAACTGAACTCGAATGCGGCCCATACCGTCAGGGTCGTTGTTTTCGACGACTTCGCCTTCTTGCATTTCGCAAGGCGGCGGGTCAGGCGAAATACTGAGGGGGGGTATTGCGGCTTCAGCAGGTATCGCCTCGAAGTGGTTTGAATAGCCTTCGCCGTGCGTCAAAAACTCGTGTGTGAGGTGTGTTATGATGTATTTTCCGTAATTATCGTTGCCCGAAGCCACCAAACTTGAGCGCGGGTCAACGATTTCGATGATGCTACCGAGTTTCAAATCTTGCCGCGTCGAAGCACCACTCAACACAACCAATTCATTCAAATGCACATTTTGGCGCAAAGTGGCCACTTGCCCTAAATCTTCTTCATTCATGCCAATATGAATCGGCATTTCGCTCGTTTGCGGGTAAATATCGGTTTTCGATTTCTCAAAAGCGATTTTAGCGTATTCATTTTCAGGCGTTTTATAGTCCGATTTCTTTGTGGGATATTCATGTTTTTTATAATCATAAATTTTCAATTCAAAATTGACGGGAACAGTTTTGACCGACAAATCAAAATGCGTCAAATCGGTTTCAAAATTGAGCCGCAAAGTAGGCCCCTCAGTAGGTTTGCCAAAAATGAGCTTCTCCCCATCATAGTAAAACCATTCGCCATATCTCGCCGCCAAACGGTTCATAAAAGCAAAATTGCTTTCGCGGTATTGCACGCAATACTTGATTTTTTTTCCTTTTTGGGGGTTATTCGGTTCAATGCTTTTTTCAGGGAATTTGCTGTCATATTTGGTCATCACTTCATCCAAGATTTTTTTTAAAATCTTCTCCCCAAACGACCGCGTATGAATGCCATCGTCCAAAAAAACCGTTGGACTTTGCCCCCGCACAACGAAATCGCTCCCGCCCGTTCGCGCCCGCGACAAGCCTACGGACGTGACAATGCCTTTGAAAAACCCGTCGATTTCCAAGGGTTTGCCAATCCATTTTTTGGAAGACTCGGCGAGCGAGCCTATGAAACTAGCAGACCTATCTTCGTTAGAAATGCCAAGCCTAAATCTGCTATGTTCGCCAATACCTGACTCAATACTTGTATAGCTTATCATTTGGGAGATATTTTCTCCTGCTAATTTAATTATCATGATAAATTAAATTTTGACACCGTTTATAGATAGCCTTATTTATGTTTTTTAATGGGTGTTGAGATTGCACTAATGCCATGACCTTGGTAATACATATGCGCTAAAAGAGGGTCATATAGTTGCCATTCATCAAAGTCTAATATTGGTACACCAAAATCTATCCTATCTAAGCTCAAAAACCCCATCAGTACGCGTCCGTCGTTGCCCATTATCTGTTTATTGCTATTAATTTCGAATGTACGCACTTTGGGTTTCACATCTATTCCTCCAGTACCTAAGCTGCACTGCCCAGACTCAACTGTCTCCATAGTTATATTGTTAGGTGAAAAACTTACATTTTTTATGACAAAGACATGACTCGTATCTTGATATTGTACTTTATCCACATCGTCCTCTATAGATAAAACTTTTTTAGGTGTGCCTTGTATCCAGCCAATATCCCCGTACCCAATCGTTCTTAAATCCTCAAGCCGCGCACTACTTACTCTATTCATTGCAGAGGATAAACATAGCTTGCTCAGATTCATGCCTATCTCAAAAAAAGTTTGAAAATGAACATCATCACTAGCGGGTTTGGCATGAATTGATTTCCCTTGCTCATTTTTGGTTATTCTTTTTTTGGGAAGAGAATAACCAAAAATACTCATGTGCTTGAAATCGTCAAAATCACCATTACTCGGCTTTACAGAGGCTCTAAAAGTAGTTCTGTTAAGCATTTTGGTATCTTTAAGCCCTAATCTGAATAACAGCCATTGGCATAAATACCCACAAGTGGTTCCGATTCCAGCGTATTCTCTATACACAGAACCATCGGGCAACTGAAAACGATTGATGATTTCATTGTGCCGTCGGTCAGAGTTACTGAAATTGCTATGATATGGTAAGCCGCTTTTTGGCACATATTGCTCAATAAGTTCTTGAGCAAGCATTCTGCTATTTGCCATAATACTGATTTTATATGAAAATAAAGATTACCAGTTACATTTCATTTAAATAATGAAGATAGTGAAAGCAAGTGCTTAGGCTTACCAATCCATCTCCAATTCATTCTGCCGCAGCCGCCAAATCGAGCCTGCTTTCCAACGAATCGTATTTTTTACACTCTCATAAATTACCACTTTTGCCCCCTTCGCCGACACTTTTGACTTAAACCACCTCATTAAAGATTTTTGAGCAAAAGCTGTCATAATGCTTTGAACACTACTGCCAGGCTTACACGCTGAGTCACGGAGTATTTCAATATACCACATTGACCGCGAGGCATCAATCGCTTCAACCAACAAGGCTTGGGCAAATTCACGGTCACGCATGGTAATCATGGTACCTGTGGTCGAAAAACCAAAGAAATCTAAAACTTTACTTGCTTGCATATCATCCAAGTAAAGTTCATTTTCAGAAAAATGTAACAAATAACCCATGATAATAATTTTTAATTGTTAATAGAATTTTACTGTTGATTAACCCCTCAGTACCCACCGCTAAAAAGCACCAAATACTGAGGGGGTCGTTTTAAAAAAAGACCTTACGCCTTCGGCCATTTGAAATCAAACTTCGCATCGCCCACCGAGATTTTTTCCGCCGAAATGGTGAACGTCTCGCGGACATTCGAGAGATTGCCGTGGTCGTAGGTTTCGTGGTAGTCAATGACGTAGCCGTTTTCAAATTTTACCGTTTTCAACGGCTTTTTGTTCTCCTCTTCACCCGTGTAGAGGATAATCTCGCCCTCTTTTCCTTGGTCGGGCTTCGCCATCCAAGCGAGAACGAGGTCTTTGAGTTTGTCGTCCGATGCAATCGTGACGGTGATTTCGCCGCGCCGCACTGGGGTCGCGGGTCTGCCTTTATCGTCCGCTTGACGATAGAAATGATAGGACAATGCGACCAATTCGCATTCTTTGCCGTCTAGTTTAAAACCACCGGTATGTGCCATGATTTTACGATTTTTTTAAAAATTAAAAAAAATGGGTTTGAAATATTATTTTTCGTTCAATCCGACATTGAATGAAAAACTAATAATTACGACTTAAAGCGAGTCCGTACTTTGCATCGCCCACCGAAATCTTTCCCGCCAAAATCGTGAACGTCTCGCGGATATTCAAGAAGTTGCCGTGGTCGTAGGTTTCACAGTAGTCAACGACGTAAGCATTTTCAAATTTTACCGTTTTCAACGGCTTTTTGTAATTCCCTCCGCCCGTGTAAAGGACAATTTCGCCTGCTTTTTCTTGGTCAGGTTGAGCCATCCAAGCCAAAATATGGCCTTTGAGCGTGTCGTCCGATGCAATCGTAACGGTGATTTCACCGCGCCGTACTTGGGTCGTGGGTCTGCCTTTATCGTCCACTTGACGATAAAAATGATAAGACAATGCGAGCAATCCGCATTCTTTTCCGTCTAATTTAAAATCACCTGTATGTGCCACAATTTCATGATTTCTTAAAGAAAATTACGACAAATATTATTTATTAATCATTTCCCTCGCCTTCCGATACGCCGTTCGGGTCAATGCCAATCGTGTATTCAAAGGCACTTGTGACGTACATCGGCACGACTTCGAGCTTGATATTGAAGCGGTCGGGGCGGTCTTCGTCAATCGAAAAATGCTGAATACCGCCTTTTTTCAAGATTTTCAATTCCACCAAGCGTTCCAACATTTTCATAATCGTTTTATGGACGTGCGCCCGAATGTCAGAATCTTGCATGGAGGTAAAGACGTATTGATTCAAAAAATGCTTCAACAAGCGGTCAATGTAATCGAGCGTCCGAATGACCGAATATTGCCGCAATTCCACGTTTTCGCCCTTGAACATCGTCACGCAGTTGAAGGCCATCAAGCCGCCAAAAGCGTTGGTCATCGGGTTCAAATTCTCCCTATCCAAGACATTTGCTTGCTCTTGCGACACCTTGTACCGCAAGCCTTGCAAGCCTTTCAGCACCCCAAATTGTGCGCCCGCAATCGGCTGCGCGATGTTGTCAATTGCGTACATTTTACCCGCAACCGCCGCCGCAGGCGACGCATACAACATCTCTGTTTCAAGCACATTGCTGCCCAACTTGTGTTTGTCGCGCATCAACGCGTAATTTGTATAAACCACCGTCCGACTCCACGACTTGTTGACGCCGCCGAGACGCGGTTTTTCGGGGTCAGTTGCGGCTTCCATCACCTCGTCAACGGTTTTCAAATCTTCGTAATCCGTCATAAACAACACCTTATTATTGTAGGCGATGTCCGAATACCGTTCGATGAGTTTGCGCCATTTGTCAAAATCTTTTTTCTTCGTCGTGTTGTACGGAATGACGAGCATCGAATAGCTTTTTGATTGGTCAATCGCACTTTTATTGACTTCTTCAAGCATATCAGACACTTTTTTCGTCACGATGCTTTCGTCAACTTGGTCGTGATTGACGTTCATCACCACCAAATTGCGGAGTTCACGTTGAGCGGCGTTCGTAAAAAAGAGGTCGAGTTCGCGCCATGCTTTTTCCAAAGGGCGCGATTTTTCAAAGATTTTGCTCATCTTTTCGCTCATTTCCGCTTCGATTTTTACTTTCTGAGAATCGGCATTTTTCGACACATCGGTGCCTTTTTCGAGCAATTCGATGAGCGTATTGAGCTTATACTTCATCTCTGTTCGGGCTTTTTGGAATTCTTCGCCACCCAAAAAATCTTCCCGATTTTCAACGTCGGCATCTTTTTCAGAGCCGAAATAGCGCAAATTTTTGAGTTGCAATTGCGTACCCAATGATTTGCTGAGCATCGAAAGCCCACCGACGGCTTTCAATTTGTCGTTCGCCTGTACGCGTTCTTGAGCGGGATTGCGTTGTGCATTTAATTCACTCATCTTTTTTTATCGTTAATTTTTTAGTTTAAAAATTGATTTTTACTAGAAAAAGCACGTTTATACTGAGGGGGTCATTTGAATTAAAAACTAGATATTTTAAAAAATCAATAAGTATAAATTACTCATTTTAAACAAGTTAAAAATTTTATACTATCTATAAGGAACACCAAATAAATAAAACCACATTTTTCTCTTAACACATAGGCACAGTAGGACACATAGTTTTTTCTTTCAAAAAAGATTACTTTAAAGCGTTTTACGTATAATAACTATGTGTCCTATGTGCCTATGTGTTAAAGAAAAAAAATGTGATTTTATTTATTTCACGTTCCTAAGGAACGTTAAGTAAATAAAAGCGTATTTTACTGGCTCTTTCTCGCTGCGCTCGAAAATCGCCATCTGAAGGATTTTTTAGGA
>JAYSRS010000611.1:0-8669 GCA_043720935.1 Saprospiraceae bacterium | reverse complement strand
CAAGCTGCCTCCGATAGATTTTCTCCACGCACGCCTTTTTCGCGCAGCGAAAAACAGTGCGTATGAAAATACGCTTTTATTTATTTCGCGTTACTAATCAGTGTGCCATGAAGCCTAAGCAGAGATTTTTTTTAATTTTTTAATTCCCTTGAAGTGAATTTTTCATCGAAACTTATTGAAGACGCCGTGGGCGCATTTACGGCACTCCCTGGCATTGGACGAAAAACGGCTTTACGGCTTGTCCTACATTTGGTCAAACAGCCGCTTGATATGACCACTAATTTGACAGACCCACTCTTCAAAATGCGGTCGGGCATTCGCTCATGCGGAATGTGCCACAATATTTCGGATGCCGATATTTGCAACGTTTGCGCCGATATGCGCCGCGACCGAACGACGGTGATGGTGGTCGAAACCATCCGCGATGTAATGGCGATTGAAGATACAGGGCAGTATCGTGGTTTGTACCACGTTTTAGGCGGCGTGATTTCACCGATTGAAGGCATTGGGCCGCAGGAATTGAACATTGACTCGCTCATGGAGCGCGTAGCGAAGGGAGAAATCAAGGAAATCATTATGGCTTTATCGCCAACAATTGAAGGCGATACGACGATTTATTATGTCTCAAAAAAATTGAGCTTGCACGAGGTCAGAATTTCAACCTTGGCGCGAGGCATTGCTTTCGGTGGTGAATTGGAATACGCTGATGAAGTGACTTTGGGGCGTTCGATTGTACAACGTATTGATTATAAGTCAGTTAACGAATAAAAGTGAAAATTGGTAAATTTGTTATGCACTCTGCCTTTTTCACTTTTCGTTTTTCGTTTGTCACTTTTCATTGAGACTTTTCTTTCTGCGGAGCAATAGCCCTAGATGTTATGGCACACTGATTAGGCTGATACGACTGATTTTCACTGATTTTTTTTGATAAAACTGATTTCTAAAAAGAAATCAGTGAAAATCAGTCGCATCAGCCCAATCAGTGGCCCATAATGTCTAATGCTATTGCTCTCTAAAAAGAAAAGTCTCTTTCCACTGTCCACTTTTCACTCAACCAATCTTCTCGACATATCCGCAAATTCTTTTTCTGTCAACAAGCCTTTTTCACGACGTATTGATAGGTCTTTGAGTTGCTGCAAAATATCGGAATGTTCCATATCGGTTGACATTTTAAAGCCACTTCTTGAAAACGCATCAAACTCTGGTTGAACCCTCAAAAATGACAAAGCCTCGTGGGTTTTAACCTTTTCAAAGTCAATAAAGCCCAACTCAACGGCTTTTTGAAGGTGATAAAACGCCAATTCTTTCTGCTCGGTAAGCGAATACAAACACGTTAAATTCCAATGAACGGCCACATCTTTGGGGTCTGCCGCGAGGGCTTTGCCAAAATCTTCAATCGCGCCATCATAGTCATATTCCTTATATTTTTTCAAACCCGACTGCTTCAACGCCTCTTTTTGAGCCGCCGACGACTGACTTTTCTGCGGATATTGCACCACAGGCTTCATGCGTTCACGCGCTTCCCGATTTTCTTGCTGCTCACGGTTGCGACTTATTTCCTGCGTGCGGCGGTCGCGGTCGTAACTTTCCTGTTCACGGCGGCGTTCGTCTTCGGCAGCACGCCGCTCCTCTTCCCCTTTGCGCCATTTTTTGAAGTTATATTTCTTATCGAATTCTTCATTGGACATGGCTAAAAATTGGATAAAACCAATAAAACCAACAAAAAACGCCAATTGTGGTACTTTTGCCACCGTTGACAACATGACCATAAATATACCCAAACCCGTCCGATTGGTGTAAAAAAACTGAACGCCAAAAACGCCCAAAAAAAGCGACAATAAAGCCGCCGTCATTTTATTTTTCATAACGCTGTATCTAATGATGAATGATGCGTGACAAATGATGAATAACGATCATTTAACACGCCTCGCAATCTTAAAATTTGAAATTATCTGCCAAAGAAACACTTTTAAGACCATAAAACCGCCGCCGACGTTACGTTTTTTCGACTAAACTGCTTTGAGCAAAGATAGTTGCTCCTTTTTAATGGGACAAAGTTTTGTAAACGATAAGTGATAAGTGATAAGTGATAAGTGATAAGTGATAAGTGATAAGTGATAAAGAGCGTCATACAACTTTTCACTTTTAGTTGTTCACCTTCACTTAAAAGTTAAATTTCTGACGCAAACGTAAACAAAATACACATAAAAATAGAAAATTAGGGCGTTTGTAAGAAATTACTTACTCGTCTTATTATTCTTGTACCCCCACTTATGAATTGTCATTGCGAGGCACGAAGCAATCTGCTGTATTTTAGCAGTCTTTTTGCTTGATTAATAGTCTGCTGAAACTTAAAGATTGCTTCGTGCCTCGCAATGACAACTTATTTCGCGTTTCTTGGGCATAAAAAAGCCGCAATGAATGGCATCATTACGGCTTTTTCTAATTGTGAATTTTTAATTTTTAATTAAAAACATCCGTTACGCAACCTTCACTCGCCGTTGAAACGGTCATGGCATATTTTTTCAAAATGCCCGTTTCTGCCGTCAAAGGCCGTGGTTGCCAAGCCGCTTTGCGTGCCGAGATTTCTTCATCCGTCAATGTCGCATTGATTTGGCGGGTATTGGCATCAATTGTAATTTCGTCGCCGTCTCTTAGTAAGCCAATCAAACCGCCCGTTTGTGCTTCGGGTGTGATGTGACCGACGACAAAACCGTGCGTGCCACCTGAAAAACGACCGTCCGTAATCAAAGCCACCGATGTGCCTAAACCTGCACCCATAATTGCGGACGTTGGCTTCAACATTTCGGGCATTCCCGGCCCACCTTTTGGCCCCGAATACCGAATCACAATGACATCGCCCGACTTGATTTTGCCCGATGTAATGGCTTCGTTGGCCAATTTTTCGCTGTCAAAAACCTTAGCCGTGCCATTGAAAACCAAGCCTTCTTTGCCTGTGATTTTAGCCACGCTGCCTTCGGTTGCCAAGTTGCCATACAAAATCTGAATATGACCCGTCGCTTTTATCGGATTACTGAGGGGGTGAATCACATCTTGCCCTTCCGTCAAATCGGGTGCATCGGCGTAGTTTTCCGCAACCGTTTTGCCTGTAACCGTGATGCAATCGCCGTGAATCATGTCGTTTTTCAACAAAAACTTCATCACCGCAGGCACACCGCCGATGTTGAACAAATCCTCCATCACGTATTTACCCGACGGTTTGAGGTCGGCGAGAAAAGGCGTTTTATCCGAAATTGTTTGAAAATCGTCAATCGTCAAGTTAACACCCACCGCTTTTGACATGGCAATTAAATGCAATACCGCATTCGTTGAGCCACCCAAAACGGTTGAAAGCGTCATGGCATTTTCAAACGCCTTACGCGTCATAATGTCGCGTGGACGAATGTTTTTTTGCATCAAATTGCGAATCGCCTTACCAATTCTCGAACATTCTTCCACTTTATCGCGGCTAACAGCAGGATTCGACGCATCACCAGGCAAGCTCATGCCTAATGCCTCAATGCACGAACTCATCGTATTTGCCGTGTACATACCGCCGCAAGCACCTGCTCCCGGAATCGCTTTTTGAACGATGCCGTTGAAATCTTCTTCCGAAATTGTCCCCGCCACACGTTTGCCGACCAACTCAAAAGCCGATACTACATCGAGTTTTTGACCTTTGTAGAATCCAGGGGCAATCGTGCCGCCGTAAACCAAAATCGAAGGGCGGTTCAAACGCCCCAACGCCATCATCGCACCAGGCATATTTTTGTCGCAACCAACAATTGCCACAACCGCATCGTACCATTGAGCAGAGGCCACCGTTTCAATAGAATCGGCAATAATATCACGGCTTGGCAAGGAGAAACGCATCCCGTCCGTTCCCATAGACATCCCGTCGCTGACGCCGATTGTATGAAAAATAAGGCCGACCAAATCCGCCTCTCTGACGCCTTGTTTGATGTCCAAAGCGAGTTTATTCAAGTGCATATTGCAAGGATTGCCTTCCCAACCCGTCGAAACGATGCCGACTTGGGCTTTTTTAAGGTCTTCGTCCGTTAGTCCGATGCCATGCAGCATCGCTTGTGCGGCTGGCAAAGACGGGTCTTGCGTGATGGTCTGCGAAAAGTTATTTAATAGGCCGTTCTGAACGTCGAGCGTTGATTTTTCCACGAGTTTGATAATTTTATGAATAATGATAATGTATGAATGATAAATGGTGAATCTATCACGTTAGGGCGTTTTATGACACTTTACGACGTTTGGGAAACTTTATAGAGTCGAGGGTTAGTAAGTTATATCCTAAATGCGGCGTAGCTGCAAAATCTTGGTAATACTGCCCCAAAGCCCAATTTTCTATGCGGTGTAACCGCTAAATGTGCTATTTTGCGGTTACACCGCATGATAAAAGTCGTTGTTGGGTTGAGCATTACCAAGATTTTGCAGCTACGCCGCATTCAGAATAATAACTTATCAACGCTTACTTTATAAAATTTTTCGAACGCTTTTGTCGCTTCTTGAAGGTCAAAAGTAGCAGCTAGTATTCGTTTTTAAGGTTAAATTAGTCGGTGTGTTACGGTTGTCAGTTTTTGTAAATAATTGGTAAGTAATTGATTATCAGTGATTTGGTGTTTTTATTTATCGGTCAGTCAAAGCTATTTGCCTTTTAGATACCCCTCAGTATTTTTAGAAAAAAGATAAAAAAAACGCCGAAAAGGTATAAACCCTTTCGACGTTGCAGCTTGATTAATTATTTTAAGATAACGTTATTCTAATATCAACAACTGATTTGGCACCAAAACCTCGTTGTTATCAAGGCGATTCAATGCTTGAATGTCAGCCACTTTTTTACCATACGTTTTAGCAATTGAATACAGAGTTTCGCTTTGCTGAACAACGTGATACTTGCGGACTGTGCGTGTCTCAACACTTTTCGATGTCAATTCGACCCCCTCAGTATTTTCAACTTTTTTAGGCCGAACGACTACATTGTAAGTCTCTGGAACGTCGCCCATAATGTCCGAAGCGACAGGAATTGGCTTCAAAATGAGGCTTTTTTCTGCATCTACAGCGACATTGCACGCGCAATTTTCCATTTTCAAGACCTGACCAACGGTGATTAATTCAGCCTTGCCCAAATTGTTCACTTTACGAAATTCTGCTTCGCTCATATTCGATTCTTTTGCCAAACCAATAATCGTTTCGCCCTTTGTCACAACGTGCAAACCCGCGCCTTTTTTAACGAAAGTCACCGTTTGTTTAGTCGGGACACTTTTAGCTGAAATTGTTACCGTTTTTGCCATAAAAGGCTCAATTGTCTTTGGTTTTGCTATAGTTTTGACCGTTTTGGGTGCAACTGATTTGGCTTTAACGGCAAGAGCTTGTTTAGGAATTGTCTTAAATTCCACTTTGGGCCCAGCCGTTTTTTTCACCGCAACCGTTGCATATTCCGTTGGGACAGCCTTCACTTCTACAATAGGGGCAACGACCATCAATTTTTGGCACAACATAATTTTGTCTTCCGCCAAGCTGTTCCAAGCCTTCAATTGACTAACCGTCAAATTATACGTTCTTGCAATACCATACAAACTTTCACCTTGCAAAACAACGTGTTCGCCTTCTGATGCTTCAACGTTGCAATTCACTCTGACCACTTCTTTTTTAGTCACAGCCTTTGGCATAGCGACCGTGTTGTAGCTTTGTGGCACGTCATTCTGACGCTTTTCCTCCATGCTAGGTGCAGCAACGACGACAACAGGCGGCACAACTTTTAAAGGGCTGCATGGGTAAATCAAGTCTTCCGTCATACCATTCCACTCACGTAAACTATTGACTGTCAAGCCATAACGTCGTGCAATACCGTACAAACTTTCACCACGCTGAACAATATGCTCCCCCTCAGTAGCGAGGGTTTGACAAACAGGTTCGGGGTCAGTATCCGTTGATTTAGACACTACGGTATTGTAAGATTGTGGCACTTCTGGATTCGTTGACTCGCCAAAAACGTCACTTCTCGTGATGTTGCTTTCCACAATCGTCGGCGGTGCAGCCGCCACGTATTCCGTTTGCGGAACTTCGAGTTCTGGCTCACGCGTGGCAACAACATTGTAATTTTGCGGCACATCGGGCTGCGGTTCAGCAACAACAGGTTCGGGCTGTGTCGGCGTTGCATAATAGCCGCAAACGTCCGTATTGTTGATACCGACGAGTTCAAAACGCTGTCCGCCCGTCGCAAAATCTTGAATCAAACCCAAGCCTGGCATAACGGCGATAGTCGCGTCTTCGCGGCACGTTACGCGGGGTGTTTTTCTGAATTGATAAGCTGTAAAATTACACGCCGTCATTTCGCCGATGTAATAAACTGCCGCTTTGGGTTCAGCTTCGTTTTTGTCGAGGCTCAAATCGTTGCCCGAAACGGTGTTATTGAGGTCGGCTTGAAAATCAGACGTAGCGTCGAAGTAGCTTAGTTTATTGTCAACGAACGTCATTTGCGCCGCCGAACCAACGGGCAAATACGCCCAACCACTGTCTAATTTCTTGACAATGAACGCTTTACGTCGGCCTTTATTGATGTCGTCAACCATTGAACGGTCAATGTTCAAAGCGTTGCAAGTGACCATTTTAGACGGTGCAGATTTGCGAATTTGCGGCACTTCGACACCTGTCTCAAAGTACAAGTTTTCGGCAGTGCTTTTATTGACTTTATAGGCCGAATAAGCGATACCGTTTTCTTGTTCGACGAAACGGTATTCAAGTTTTTCGACGCAAGCCCCGTCAAAACGGATGTAAATATCTTGCGCGGTGGCAGCCACGTGGAGCGTTGTCAAAGCGACAACGAGAGATGAAAACAATGCTGTTTTTCTCATTTTTATTGCTGTTTTAAGTGGAGAAATTATAGCGTCTAGTTCCTGTTTGTTGTACGAAAAATAATATTGTTCTGAAAAAAAAATTTAATTCGTTTGTAAAATATGGTACGAAAGTAAGCCTTTTTTGGGAATTACAAAATTACGGGTGCTTTTTATCCCTTTTTTTCTTTGAAGCCCCCTCCGTGTTTTGTTGATTATATAAGAAAAAGCCTCTCAAACTCTTACGTTTGAAAGGCTTTTTCTATTGTATCACGGGCTTCAGTCCATGAATGTTGCTGATAGTCACGGACTGAAGTCCGTGATACGATTTTACAAAACGCTGTAAACCAATTGCGGAAACAACCCTAAAACCAACATTAGCCCACAACCCAAGACAATCAACAAAGTTTGCAAAGGATTTGGGTTAATTGTTACCCCCTCAGTTGCTTCGTTCCTCGCAATGACGTTTTCGCTAAAATACATCGCAATAATGATTTTGAAATAATAGTAAACGCCGACCAATGACATCGCTATCGCAAACAATACCAACCATAAATAACCGTCACCAATCGCGTTTGCGAAGATAAAATACTTGGCCATAAAGCCCGATAAAGGCGGAATACCTGCCATTGATAACAACGAAATCACCATCGAAACGGCTAACAACGGGCTTGTTTTACCTAAACCATTGAATGCCGAAATGTTCATGGAACCCGTTTTTTCGGACACTAAATACAAAACCATAAACGCCACAATTGTTGCAACAGAATAAGACGCCGAATAGAATAAAATCGAATTGTCGGACTCACCATTTGTGCATAAAACGGCGATTAACATATAACCTGCATGAGAAATTGACGAAAAAGCCAACATCCGTTTCGCATCCGTTTGAGCGACCGCCGTGACGTTGCCAATCAACAAAGTTAGGACAATCATACCCGCCAAAATGTCGCGCCACATATCCGTTACCGAAGGGAAACAGACCAAAAAGACCTTGAAAAGAGCTGCCATTGCTGCCGTTTTGACGATAGTCGCCATAAAAGCCGTAATCGGTGTCGGCGCGCCTTGATAGACATCGGGTGCCCAAAAATGGAAAGGAGCAGCCGAAACTTTGAAGCCTAAACCTATCAATAACATAATAATTCCGACTAAAACCATGGATTCATTGCCGCCTTTGCCGATGACTGCACGGATTTGCATCAAGTCGAAACTACCTGCAACACCGTACATCAACGCAATGCCAAACAACAAAAAGCCCGAAGCAAATGCCCCCATCAAAAAGTATTTGAACGCCGATTCGCTAGAAGAAATGTCGTCTTTGCTACTTCCTGCGAGGACGTACATGGAGACAGATAAAATTTCGACGCCAATAAACAACATCACCAAATTCGTGTAAGACACCATCACAAGCGCACCCGTGAGGGCAAAAAACACCAAAGCAAAACGGTCAGTCGTGACCACTATCTTGGAAAAGAAATCTTCCGACATCATAAACCACATAATCGCGGTGCTGCACATCACAATCGTAAACGCCAAAGCGTAATTATCCACTTGCATCATGCCATAAATGCGTTGATTGAAGTCCCAATCAAACACCGACCATGAAATCGTCATGGCCAAACCAAACAAAGCCAACGGAAAAACCAATTTCCGTAGGTTGAACATATCGGCGAGCATCGTAAAAACGCCTGTGAGCGACAGCGTCAATAATTCTTTCATAAACTTTTATTTTTGGAGAGGAAACAGCCCCCCTCAGTATTCCTTCTGAATGACAAGTTATTTTTCGTTGATGTATAGCTTAGGAACGTTAAGTAAATAAAAGCG
>JAYSRS010000610.1:0-3054 GCA_043720935.1 Saprospiraceae bacterium | reverse complement strand
ACTTCGGGGTTTGCCCCTAAATTCGAACCACTTTCCCCCTTTCTCACGCGAGCGAAGCGGGCGCGAAAAAGGCTTTACCTTTTTTGTCATGTACTAAGAAATTTTAGATAAAAAAAACTATGTGTCTTATGTCTCTATGTGTTTCCAAAAAGCCAAAGTTAGGATTGTTAAATCTCTAATTTTAAATCGGCTTTAAATCGAAATTGCACAAAAAATACTGAGGGGGGTAAAAATTTCACGCGGTTAACTAATTTTGCCGCAAATTAAAGAACTTGATATCATGAAAAGAGTCGTAGTAACAGGTATTGGTGCCGTCACACCTATTGGAAATAACGTAGCAGATTATCTAACCGCCCTACAAAACGGCGTGAGCGGTGCGGCAGCGATTACGCGTTTTGATGCGGCCTTGTTTAAGGCTAAATTTGCTTGCGAAGTGAAGGGTTTTACGCCTGAAATCGCCATCGAAAAGAAAGAAATTCGCCGCGTTGATTTGTACGCACAATATGGTTTAGTCGCCGTTGATGAAGCCTTCAAAATGAGTGGCTTGGTATTGGATAACCTCAACTTAGACCGTGCGGGCGTCATTTTTGGCTCAGGCATTGGCGGGTTGGTGACGATTGAAAATGAAATCTCTGACTTCGCACGCGGCAATGGTACGCCGCGTTACAATCCGTTTTTGATTCCTAAAATGATAGGCAACATTGCGGCGGGTTTGATGGCCATAAAATACGGTTTTCGCGGCATCAATTACGGCACTGTTTCGGCTTGTGCATCGGCAAATCATGCCATTATCAACGCTTTTGACTACATTCGGCTTGGAAAAGCAGATGTTGTCGTCACAGGCGGCTCGGAAGCATCGGTCACGACTACGGGCGTCGGCGGTTTCACGGCGATGCACGCAATGAGTACGCGCAACGACGACCCGACAACGGCTTCACGGCCTTACGACAAAGACCGCGACGGTTTTGTTTTGGGCGAAGGCGGTGCGGCTTTGATTTTGGAAGAATACGAACACGCAAAAGCGCGTGGGGCAAATATCCTTTGCGAAGTTGTTGGAACAGGCATGACTTGCGACGCACACCACATGACCGCACCCGACCCCGAAGGCAAAGGCGTGATGAATTGTATGCGCGTGGCTTTGGCCGAAGCAGGTTTACAGCCGCATCAAGTTGACTATATTAATACGCACGGCACGTCAACACCATTGGGCGACATTGCCGAAATTCGGTCAATTACGGGTGTTTTTGGCGAAAATGCCTACAAAATGAACATCAGTTCGACCAAATCCATGACGGGCCATTTGCTCGGTGCGGCGGGTGCGATTGAAGCCGTAGCAGGTATTTTGGGCATGATGCACGACTTTGTACCGCCGACAATTAACCATTTTACGGACGACCCAGAAATGGATGCGCGCCTCAATTTGACGTTCAACGAAGCCCAACACCGCCGTTTAGATGTTGTCTTGAGCAATGGATTTGGCTTCGGTGGCCACAATACGTCTGTTATTTTTAAGCGTGTATAGAAAGATGTACAGACGATTTCGGTTGCCTATTTTATATTTTTGACAACTAAACACATCTGCACATGGAAATAAAGCACTATTATTGCGGATAAAAGGAATTAAAAGGCTTTTTTACCTAAAAAACGACTATCGAAAAGCGGCATTTATACACTTTTCGACAGTTGAAAAAGCCTTTAACAACACCTTTTCTACCTCACTTTTTTCGATTTTGAAATCGGGTTATTGAACAATTTTGCACCTGATGTTATGTAAATCCGAAGGGTTTGAATATGAATAACCGTAGGTGAAACCTACGGAAACGACAAAATATGTTTCCAACTCCGAAGGAGTTGAGTTTGTATCATAAATAAGTTACAAGCAAGTTCAACTCCTTCGGAGTTGGAAACACATTTAGCTTAGTTCCGTAGATTGCATCTACGGTTATTCACATTTAACTCCTTCGGAGTTGGGTCTGCGTAATATCTGCTAGTTATTAAGTTATTATTTACTAAGTTGTTGGTTAATAACCAATAACTTAGTAAATAATAACTTAATGACTATTAACTCAATAACCCCTACCGATAACATTCAATTTTAATTCGTTTTGGGTTACATTAGAAAACTTTACAATTACCACTTCTCCAAAGATAAGGAGTTGGCAAGGCGATTGCGCCCAATTTTGGGCTATATTCCGTCCGATTTGGCATTGTATAAGCTCGCTTTTTACCACAAATCTTCAAGTTCCGAAAAGCCGACAGGTGGCGCAGCACAAAACAATGAGCGACTAGAATACCTCGGAGACGCTGTGTTAGGAACGATTGTCGCAGAGTATCTTTTTGCCAAATACCCAAATTTCGATGAAGGGTTTTTGACAAAAATGCGCTCAAAAATTGTCAAGCGCAATTCGCTTAACAAAATTGGCGACAAAATGGGTTTGGACAGCATCTTGTTGGAATACAACAACACGCGACTCAGTCGCTCGATGCTCGGAAATGCAGTGGAAGCATTGGTCGGTGCGGTCTATCTCGAATGTGGGTACAACGGCACAAAACGCTACGTAGTCAAGCGTTTGTTGCGGCGATACCTCGACATTCATGAGCTGGAGACCTACGACGACAACTACAAAAGTCAGTTGTTGGAGTGGAGTCAGAAGCAAGGCAAATTGGTGAGCTACAAAGTCATCGCCAAGTACAAATTCGAGAAACGCGACCGCTTCAAAGTAGCCGTTTTGCTCGACGGCGAAAAAATCGCCACCGCCGATGATTTTAACAAAAAATCGGCTGAACAAATGGCCTCCGAAAAAGCCCTCATCGCCTTGGGCATTCGGATAGAAGAGGAAGAAGAGGAATCATAAATCATAAATTAAAAATTAAAAATTAAAAATTAAGGCGTGCCTAATATTGACGCCTTACTCTTTGCCTCACTTTAATTTTTAATTCTTAATTTTTAATTCTGGTTCTCTGAAAATTATTGTGGAGAGTACATTTAGGAAATTTTTAAAATTTCCTAAATGTTTGTAAATCAATATTTTAAGTATTGATTTGAAAGCATTT
>JAYSRS010000609.1:0-3056 GCA_043720935.1 Saprospiraceae bacterium | reverse complement strand
CCGTGTTTGACAAAACGGGTGCGTTTTTGAAACCATCGGCAGCCGTTGGAAAAATCGCCAATCAAAACTTGCACGGCATCGAAACGACGGAATTATTGATTGTTTATCCTAAAGAATTTGAAGCTGCCGCTAAGAAATTGCAAGCACATCGGTTGAGCAAAACGGGTATGAAAGTGGAGATTGCGGAAGTCAACCAAATTTATAACGAATTTTCAAGCGGCGCGCTCGACCCTGCGGCGATTCGGGATTTTGCCCGTTTATTGCACAGACGTAGTGCCAAATTTCGTTATTTGTTGCTTCTTGGCGACGGCTCTTTCGACTATAAACGCATTTACCCGTTGGGCAATTTGCAGCCGACTGATTTTATTCCACCTTACGAAACAGATTACAGTTTTGACGCAATTGACGCGTTTCCAAGCGACGATTTCTATGCTTTGCTCGATGACACTGAGGGGTCAGGTTTGCGCGGCAATTTGGACATTGCCATTGGGCGGATTCCTTGCAAAACGGCGGCAGAAGCTGATGGCGTTATCGCAAAAATTATTCGTTACGAAAGTCCTTCGGCCTTGGGCGATTGGCGCAACCGCGCCATTTTTATGGGTGACGATGGCGATGGCAATTTGCATTTGACCGACGCAGATGGCATTGCTAACACTGTTTCTTCAAGAAACAGAAACCTAAATATTGATAAATTATACGTGGATGCCTACAAATTAGACGTGTCTTCGGGCGGAACGCGTGTGCCGCAGCTCAACGAGTCGTTGTATCAAAACGAATTTAAAGGGATGTTGACCTTGTGCTATTTGGGGCATGGCGGCCCAAAAGGTTTGGCGCAAGAGCGCATTTTGATGCGTGAAGACCTTGAAAAATGGCGTAATATTGATAAATTACCTTTGCTTGTCACGGCAACGTGTTCATTTACAGGTTTCGACAATCCGAAAGAAGTGACGGCGGGAGAAGCGGCGATTTTGAACCCGTCGGGTGGTGCAATTGCTTCCTACTCAACGGTTAGAGCCGTTTATGCCTCTTCCAACAAGCAATTAACGGATGCCATTTTTGATACCGTTTTTACGAAAATTAACAACCGCGCTCAAACCATTGGCGACATTTTCACCGAAGCTAAAAATCGTAGCGGGACTTTTGAAAATGGACAAAAATTCGGCCTTTTTGGCGACCCTTCCATGCGTCTGGCCTTGCCACGTTATGACGTTGCGACAACGCGTATCAACGGGAAAAACGTGAATACAGTTCAAACTGACACGGCGCGTGCCTTGCAACGTGTGGTCGTTGAAGGGACGATTTTGGACGATAATGGGGCGATTTTGAGTGATTTCAACGGGACGATTTACCCAACTGTTTTTGATAAAGCGGCGACGCTCAAAACCTTGGGGCAGACTTCCGACAGCTATGTCCAAAATTTTGTCGTGCAACGCAATGTGCTTTTTAAAGGGGCAGCGACGGTCAAAAATGGGCGTTGGCAATTCTCTTTTGTTGTGCCAAAAGACATTGATTATGCGTTTGGTGCAGGAAAAATCAGTTATTATGCCTCGGATTCGGTCAGTCGAGACGCGGCAGGAAGTTTTGAAAATATCATCATCGGCGGCAGCAGCCCTTCAATAACGGACAATCAACCGCCGAAAGTGGATGTGTTTATGAACAATTTTGATTGGAAAACGGGTGGTACAACCAATGCAAACCCTACGCTTTTAGTCAAATTGAGCGACGATAATGGCATCAATGTAACGGGAACAAGCATCGGTCACGACTTGACAGCGACCTTAGATGACGGTAAAACGACCATTGTTCTCAATAATTTTTATGAAGCCACGAAGGACGACCCGACCCGTGGCTCGGTCAAGTACCCCCTCAGTAATTTGGCCGAAGGAACTTATACTTTGACCGTAAAAGCGTGGGACATTGCCAATAATTCGGGTGACGGCTCGACGGTATTTATCGTCGCAACGTCCGCAAAAGGTGCGTTAGACAAGGTGTTGACCTACCCAAATCCGTTTTCAACAAAGGCGTATTTTAAGTTTGAACATAATTTGAGTGGGACGGGTTTCGCCGTTCATATTGATATTTTTAACATTGCAGGGCAGCTTTTGCAAGCTATTGACCAACCCGTTTCACCAAATGGCAATATTGTTGACGGTATTGTTTGGACACCCGAAATAGGCTTGGCAAGCGGCGTTTATGTCTTCAAAGTGACCCTTTCAGCAACCGATGCAAAGGGTAAAAAGCAGACTGCCGAAAGCCGCTTTGAGCGTCTGGTGCTGATAAAATAAGACATTTTATTGTAGTACGGACTTTAGTCCGTGATTTTTTTGAGATTTAATGTGACTAATTTTGAGCGTTCACGGACTAAAGTCCGTTATACAATTTGTTAACTGTCAATGTTTTAGAGATTTACATTTAAAATATTCAAAAAATACCCCCTCAGTATTGGACTAAAAAAATGGTGTTCTGCGTTCTATGACATCATTTTGTGGCGTAAAAACCTATTTTTGCAACCTATTTCTTAACAAATCTGGACAACAGTTTTGAAAAATTCTTACTCGAATATGAAAAAAGTTCTTTTCACACTTTTGGCGACAAGCCTATTCTCAACAGCACAAGCCCAAAATTTTAGTGGTTGTGACCCTGTGACCAAAGTGGATGCTGCGGGACGTGCGTGCGGTGGCACTATTCAGACCGCCGTTCCGTTTTTGATGATTAACCCCGACGCACGTTCGGCGGGTATGGGCGACGTTGGTATTGCGATTAGCCCCGATGCGAATGCGATTAACTTCAACGCATCAAAATACGCTTTGGCCGACTCAAAATTTGGTGTGTCTTTGTCGTACACCCCGTGGCTTCGGAGTCTCGGCGTGAATGACATTTACCTCGCTAACTTGGCAGGTTACTACCAATTTGGCGGCGACGTCAAGCAAGCGATTGGCGTTGGCCTTCGTTATTTCTCGCTTGGTTCTATTCAATGGACGGATTTTAACGCCCAAGTTTTAGGCGAAGGCACACCACGCGAGTTTGAGTTTTCGGCTTCTTACTCACGTCAATTG
>JAYSRS010000608.1:0-8689 GCA_043720935.1 Saprospiraceae bacterium | reverse complement strand
GCTTTGGGATTTCAAGTTGCGGCGTAGCTGCAAAATCTCGGTAATATTAAACATATAAGCTCAATTTTCCGTGCGGTGTAACTGCAAAACTGCTTGTTTCGCGGTTACACCGCACGGGAAAAGTGGTGAGAAGTTAAATATTACCAAGATTGAGCAGCTACGCCGCCGTGAAAATTCCAAAGCGAAAATTGCTAAAGTTTTAAAAAAAAGAATTTAAACCGTTGATCATCAATTTCCTATGAGAAAAAATGACCCCTCAGTATTTTAGCTTATCTGCTCTGTTAATAACTTAAAATTTACAATTTCTTGAATGTGGGTTCAAATTTAAACCACTTTAAAGGAAAAAAGCAAGTGAGTCGCTTTTGATGTGACGCCAGTTGAAGGACGTTTAATTAATTTTTTTCATGTGCAAATGCTTTTGACAGGTGTGACTTAGAAAGCTACAAACGCACGGCATCTATGGGTCAAATTTTTCAATAATTGAGCCAAAATGTTTAGTATCAAGATTTTAGATGTCGGGTTTTAAGTTCAAATAAATATTACTGTACAAATTTAAAATGGCCCACAGATTGGACAGATACGACAGATTTTACACTGATTTTTTTAGGCGTACACGATAAAAATCAGTGTAAATCAGCCTAATCTCTTCAATCTGTGGCCCATGTCGTGCAAAATGTACAGTAGTATTCGCTAAAATGTCTAATTTTGCCCAGGTTGAAATGCCCAAGACCATCAAACTGTCAAAAAAAGCCACAAACCGAACAATTTTCACTATAAAAAAGTAAAAAATGAATCTATTAAAACGCGTCTTGACTGCTTTTCAAGGCTCACCTAAAACTTACGCCGTCGAAGTGAAAAATGTAAACTTTTCTTCTAAACATCTTGAACGCAATGTCATGATTGACGTTTTTTTACCCCCTCAGTATCACCACGAAAAACGGCAATTGTACCCGACTTTCTACTTCAACGATGGCCAAGATATGCCGCGTTTGGGGATGTTTGATTTGCTCCAACGCTTGTTTTCTGAAAACAAACTCGCCCCGTGCATCGTCGTCGCCGCGCATTGCAACGAGAACCGCATCAATGAATACGGCACGGCGCGACAAGCTGATTATAAAAACAGAGGCAATAAAGCGGCTGAATACAAGCGTTTTATGATTGAAGAACTTGTACCATATATCCGTTCAGAATACCGTTGCGCCACCGAGCCATCGAAAAATATCATGGCGGGATTTTCCTTGGGGGCTTTATCTGCCTTCGACATTGCTTGGGCGACCCCCTCAGTATTTGGCAAAATTGGCGTCTTTTCAGGCTCGTTGTGGTGGCGGTCGCAAGCGTGGACACCGCAAGACCCCGACGGAGGCCGCATCATGCACGACATTGTGGCCAAAAGTGAACGCCGCGACAATATGAAATTTTGGTTTGAAGTCGGTACAAAAGACGAAGAAGGCGACCGCAACAACAACGGCATCATCGACGCGATTGACGACACAGTTGACCTCATCGAAGAACTCTGCAAACTTGGCTATCGGCCTCATGCCGACATCAAATACTTAGAAATTGAAGGCGGCGAACACAATCCGACGACGTGGGGTGCGGTGATGCCTGACTTCTTAAAGTGGGCATTGGCTAATGATGAAGTATGAATGATAAATAATAAATGATGAATATTAAGTCCCTCAGTATTTTTGATATAAAAATTGTATTTATATTTATTTTAAAAATAAAAAATGGATTAATTATTTTTTTATAATTTTTTATTTTGTTTAAATTTAAAATGCCAACTTTGCGTCTCACTAAAAAAGATGTATTATGGCAAAACAGAATAAGAAACAAACCGCGCCTAAAACAAATAAATAACCAACGTTTTACGGTCATAGGCTTGCTCGACGCCACAAAGCTGCGCGATGCTCAAATTATTACGATATTCTGCATCTCTGCGGAGCTGTTAAAGTCGGTTAAAAAGGACTTGAAGGCTGCACCGTTAAAAATAGCCCGTTTGAAAACAACATTGTCGGCAGAAAAAATCGCGCAACAATTGAATTTACCCGTTAATTGGGTAGAAAAACAACTGTCGCAAGCGTGACACTGCCTGTTTTTTATATCTGCAAAAGCCGTTGATTTTTTAGAAAATCAACGGCTTTTGACATAAATACAATATTACTGTACAAATTCAAAATACGCACTATTTTTCGCTACGCTAAAAAGGCGTGCGAGAAGAAATCTATCGGAGCGCGCGTGTTTTTGAATGAAAAATCGAAGATTTTTCATTCAAAAACAGTGACCCATCAAATCTCAAAGCGGAAATTGCTGTAAAATATCAACTCAATTTTGCAAACAATTGAAAATCAATTTATTGCGTTTTGAAATTTGAAATCTTAAATTTGAAATCCCCTTAAATGGCTGCTTCAAATGCCTTAATTTCAGACGATAACGATTGCAAATAATCTATATCATCAAACCCATTAAGCATATTGTTTCTTTTGTAACCATTGATGGCAAAGCCTTCTTTTTCACCCGTTGCGACAATCGTAATGCTCTGCGTATGCAAATTAATTTCAATTTCAGCATTCGGGTCAGCTTCGATGGCTTGAAAGATTTTATCCAAAAAACCTTCGCTCACTTGCGCGGGCAATAAGCCAATATTCAAGGAATTGTTCTTGAAAATGTCGGCAAAAAAGCTCGAAATAACGCAACGGAAGCCGTAATCATAAATGGCCCAAGCGGCGTGTTCGCGGCTCGAACCACTACCAAAATTGCGGCCTCCCACGAGGATTTTGCCCGAATAGGTCGGATTGTTCAAAACAAAATCTTGTTTCGGCGACCCCTCAGTCGTGTACCGCCAATCGCGGAATAAATTGTCGCCAAAGCCTTCGCGCTTCGTCGCTTTCAAGAAACGCGCAGGAATAATTTGGTCGGTGTCCACGTTCTCAATCGGCATGGGAACGGCAGAAGATTTTACTATCGTGAATTTATCGTAAGCCATTTTTTTTTAGTTATAAATTATGAGTTATGAGTTATGAGTTATGCGAGACTCTGTTATGACGTGTAAAAACTCATAACTCATCTCTCATCTCTCATAACTATTTTACATCAAATCACGCGGGTCGGTTACAACGCCTGTAACGGCGGCGGCGGCGGCTACTAACGGACTTGCCAAAAGTGTTCTAGCACCCGGCCCTTGACGGCCTTCAAAATTGCGATTTGAGGTACTGACGGCGTATTTTCCAGCAGGAATTTTATCGTCGTTCATCGCCAAACACGCCGAACAGCCAGGTTGACGCAGGAGGAAACCTGCTTCGGTCAAGATGTCCAAAATGCCTTCTTTTTTGATTTGGTCTTCCACAACATGAGAGCCAGGAACGAGCCACGCCGTGATATTATCCGCCTTTTTACGGCCTTTAACAATAGACGCAAACGCCCTAAAATCTTCAATTCGTCCGTTGGTGCAACTGCCCAAAAAGACATAATCCACGTGCTTGCCAATAATTTCTTCGCCTTCGGCAAAACCCATGTATTTCAATGCTTTATGATAACTCGCTTCACCATCTAACACGGCGTTTGCTTGTGGAATATGTTGCGAAATGCCCGTACCCAAACCCGGGTTTGTGCCATAAGTAATCATCGGTTCGATGTTCGCCGCGTCGTAGGTGTATTCTAAATCGAAAGTAGCCCCTTCGTCTGTTTTCAACGTTTTCCAGAAGGCAACAGCTTTGTCCCACGCCTCACCTTTTGGCGATTTTTCACGACCTTCCAAGTAGTCAAATGTCTTTTGGTCGGGTGCGACCATGCCGCCGCGTGCGCCCATTTCGATGCTCATATTGCAGACCGTCATGCGGCCTTCGACGCTCATGTTTTCAAAAACATCACCCGCGTATTCGACGAAATAACCCGTTGCACCACTTGCCGAAATTTGCGCTATCATGTACAAGGCCACGTCTTTAGACATAACACCTTTTTGTAATGTGCCGTTGATGTTAATCCGCATTTTCTTCGCTTTCGTTTGCATAATGCACTGCGAAGACAACACCATTTCCACTTCCGACGTGCCAATACCGAAGGCAATCGCCCCAAACGCCCCGTGCGTAGAGGTGTGCGAGTCGCCGCATACGATAGTCATGCCCGGCTGTGTGATGCCATTTTCGGGCCCGACGACGTGAACAATGCCGTTTTTATGATGGCCAAGACCCCAATGCGAGATGCCGTATTTGGCCGAGTTGCTTTCCAAAGCCCGCAATTGATTGGCCGACAAAGCGTCTTCAACGGGCAAATGCTGATTGATAGTCGGTGTATTGTGGTCAGCCGTTGCGAAAGTGCGTTCAGGAAATTTGACCGTCAAACCACGACTTTCCAAACCCAAAAAGGCCACAGGACTGGTCACTTCATGGATAAAATGGCTGTCAATGAACACCACATCAGGCCCATCGGGAATACTTTTGACCACGTGTTTATCCCAAACTTTGTCGAATAATGTTTTTTTACTCATTGAAATTGTACTTTTTTTATTATTTTGTACCACGGACTTCAGTCCGTAAGTTAAAGTTCACGGACTAAAGTCCGTGATACAAATTAAGTTCTATTTAACGCTGGGCAAATGTCCTTCGTATCTTTTGTTTTACCTTGAAAAAGGGTTTTTAATGTCAGTCAAAATTTAGGGTATTTTACTATATCCAAACGGGAGTTTTGAAAATGTACCCCCTCAGTAAAAAAGCCGTTTTTCGCTCAAAATCGAGTAAAAAACGGCTTTTTTACTGAGGGGTGCTTAAGCGGCTGAAACCGCCAAAATCCTTTTTAATTCTGTTAAAACCTGCGCCGTTGCCCCTCGGTTTTGTTGGATATACGCCTTTGCTGCGGTGGCTGCTTGGTCGTAATTGTCGGGATTTAACAGGTTTTCCATGATGTTTTCAACGCTTTGATTATCGCCCACGACAAAGCCGCCGCCCGTAGCGACTAGGCGCGTGGCCTCCGTAAATTTCTCATATTTGGAGCCAAAAAGAACGGGCAAACCGTGGGCAATCGGCTCTAAGGTGTTGTGAATGCCCGCGCCAAAACCACCGCCGATGTAGGCTAAACGGCCATATTTGTAGAGTGTCGAGAGCATTCCTACGTTGTCAATAATCAAAATGCGCGGTGTATTTTGATTATTGACAACGTTCGGGGAACTTTCAAAATTCCTCGAACGTTTTACGCTGTCTTTACCGTTATTTTTGACAAATTCAGAATAACGAACTGCTTTTTCAGGCAATAACTGTTCTAAACGGTTGATGTTGCTAGACGAAATGTCGTGCGGGGCAAAAATAAACCGCCAATCGTTGAATTTGGGATTCTTTAAAATGGGTAAAATGCGCTTTTCATCGGCTTCCCAAGTGCTGCCGCCAACAAAAACGGGAGCGTTTTGAGCAAATTTTTCAATAAATTCTAAGGTCTTACCTTCTTCCGCAATTGCGGCCACACGGTCAACGCGGGTATCGCCCGAAACGATACAATTGTCCAAATCGTGTTTTTCGAGCAACAATACTGAGGGGGTATCTTGGAGAAATATTTTGGTGAAATTCCGTAAAATTCGTACCAATAAAGGCGCGTAAGGATTAAAATTGGCGAATTGTTTTGCCCTAAAAATCGCCGAAACGAGTAGGGTAGGCGTGTGTCGCTTTTGCAATTGCGTAAGATAATGAAACCAAAACTCATATTTGATAAACACCGCCACATCGGGCTTTACGAGGTCTAAAAACCGCCGTGCGTTGCGGCTGCTGTCTATCGGCAAATAGAAAATATGGTCGGCAAACGGATAGTTTTTGCGAATTTCGTAGCCCGACGGCGAGAAAAATGTTAAAACGATTTGAAGTTCGTTTGACGTTTGACGTTTTAAGGCTTCGCCCGTAGCATTGAAATCTGATTGCTTCGTATCTCGCAATGACGTTTTAAATTTGAAATCCTCTTTTTTCAACGCCTCCATAATCGGTCGGCCTTGCTCAAACTCGCCCAAACTCGAGACGTGAAACCAAATTATTTTGCGGTTTTTGCCTTGATTTTCACGCAATTTTGCTTCAATTTCATTGAAAATAGCGCGTCGGCCATTCACCCAAAGACGTGCTTTTTCGTTGCCTAAGAAGGCAGCTAAGTGAATGACGGCGGTGTAAATGGAAAGGGCGCAATCGTATAGGAATATCATGTTGGGTTGTTTTAAATGCGTTGAACGGTGGCAGATAATCAAGCCGCAAAGATGTTTGAATTAATTATTTGCTTTGTTTTTTTGCAGAAAAAACTTAGAACCGAGCGTTAATCAGCTATATTTGTAGGGTTTTTGTATAAAAAATGGCAAAATACTGAGGGGGGCTATTTAATTTCTTTTGATTGAATCATCAAAGTCACTAGCCCTGCGAGCAAGGTTGGTACGGCAAAAATCATAAAATTAGCTGTCATAGACAGCCCTGCGGCAATTAAAAAACCGCCTAAAAACGGCCCTACAATTCCGCCAATTCGCCCTGCGCTCATCGCAAAACCAACGCCCGTTGAACGGATTTCGGTTGGATAAAATCGAGTGGCAACGGCGTATAAGCCGACAAAACCGCCTTGAATACCGAAGCCTATCAGCCCGAAAAGCACCAAAACGACGGCTGAACCCTTGAAAAATCCAAAAATTAGCATCAAAATGGCGGTCGTGGCTAAGAAGCCAAAAATGGTGCGCCGCAGTCCAAATCGGCTCGACAGATAGCCTTGCGTGACGATGCCCACGAATGCGCCGAGGTTGAAAACTGTTCCTGCGTAAATCGCCAATTCCATGGACAAACCCGCGTTTGAAGCGAGTTTGGGAATCCACGTCGTCAGAAAATACAGTGAACCGAAGGCCATAAATAAGGCCAACCACAATTGCAGCGTTGACAGCCGTCGTTGTGGCGTCAGCAGCGCGCTTAACGAAGGCTTTTCGATGTCGGCTGTTAGGTTTGCGATGTCGGCAGGATTAGTGGTCGTTTCCGACGTCCGACATCCCGAATCCGACATCGAAATACTGAGGGGCGGCAATTTTTGTAAAATCGGTTGACCTATTTTTTGAAGAATTGCGTTGGCCTTTTCTAATGCCCCGACGGGCTGTTTTTTCAATAAAAAATCAAGCGATTCGGCCAAAAAGAAAAAAATCAAGGGGAAAGTGGCCAAAGTTGCGACGCCCGCCACTTGAAACATCGTGCGCCAACCATAAGCAGGAATGATGCTTGCGGCGGCCAAACCCGACAAAACGGCGCCAATCGGATAGCCACTCATGACGAAACTGACCCAAAAATCTTTGGTTTTTATTGGTGCGTATTCCGATGTCAGCGTCGCTGTACTGGCCAACATACTGCCGATGCCTAAACCACTGATAAACCTAAAAAATAGCAATTGCTCTACGGATTGTGCCAAAAAAGTGGAAAAAACGGTAAAGCCCATCACCAAAGCGGAGAATAAAATGACCGCACGGCGGCCAACAATGTCGGCACGGGGCGCAATAAACAGCGTTCCGAGTGTCATGCCCAATAGTCCCGCACTGAAAACACTCCCCATCGCTTGCGACCCGATGGCCCATTCTTTGCCCATCGCGGGGGCGGCGTAGGACACCACCATAACGTCCATGCCGTCGAGCATATTCATCAAAAAACAAATGCCAATTGTGGTGTATTGCAGGGCGGACGTTTTGCCGTCGGTGCAGGGCGTTGTGTTAATGGAAATGCTCATTTTAAGCCTTGATTTTTTCGTTTTGTAGAATTGAATAGTAGAAAAACGGCGCAATTTAGTAAAAATAATTTCACCTCTTTTTTTTTCGTTTCACCGACAATTTTCTCGCTCATTTTGCCTTTTTGTACATCGGGTGTGTTAAAGGGTGCTTTTATGTTGCGAGGAACACTTTTGCATTATGGGGAGGGCTTGAAATAAAACATATTAAAACGGGCAACCCGCGCAGTATTATCATGTCAAAAAGCCTTGAAAATACACGTTTTCAAGGCTTTTTGACATGAAATGCAGAGGTGCTGGAGTTGTGTCACAAAAATTATTTAAATAATAAATTGAAAATACCATATTTAAGGTATTTAAAATGAGGAATTTATCCCGTAAATTTGCGCTCATTAGAAATATCTCAATAAAATTATAACAAAGGTCACGCAATAAGGGGAAATTCTAACAAAAAACAAGCAATTTGTCTTTCTCCAACAGTACCTATTCCAAATTGACGTATGACTCTTTTCTCTTAAAGTCATTATATTTTATTATTTTTATCAATTTTACAGTCACATATTTTACTTTTTTGCGATTATAATATCGCTTTTACTGACAAAATCCTTTCGCTCATTTATATGATTTTATATGCTGCTTTGATGCAAGCTCACAACTTATGTTGGCCTTTAAAATAGCCGATTGTGTTGAACTGCTTTGCGTTTTAGCACGCTTTAATAGTGGCCAACCTAGCGCGGGTTTCAGACGCGCGTTAGATTTTATTAGCACTTATTAATGCGCTCTTCAGCATTTTAGACCTTTTTTATGCACATTCATTTAACTTGACTGCTAGGAGACAAACGGCAATATCCATGTTTACCACTACTTTCACTTAATTTACCTTAGTAACGCGAAATAAATAAAAGCGTATTTTCATACGCACTGTTTTTCGCTGCGCGAAAAAGGCGTGCGTGGAGAAAATCTATCGGAGGCAGCTTGTTTT